>NZ_JBPCPN010000007.1:0-25384 GCF_050999135.1 Candidatus Dormiibacter sp.
GGTCCTGGCAAGCAGAAAAGTTAGTCACAATGCGCCGGCCACCGCAGCCCCTCCCCGCGGGCCCCCCCGCTTCTTCGGCTGCGCCGCCTGAGCCGCCTTCGTCCCCGCGCGGCGCCTGGCTTGAGCCGGCCCAAGCACAAGGTAGTAGGTGTTGTACTTGTGGCGGACTCGCACGTCTGAACCGACTGCTTCCAGCCACTTGTGCAGCCGTCGTGCAGCACGGCCCTCCGCCTGATCCAACACCACCTCGACCTCTTGCTCGCGGGCGGCCATCAGCAGCGTCAGGGCGATGCGGTGGGCATAGGTCTTACCCGTCTTCTCATGCCACACCCGGCCGCCTTCGCTGTAGATGTCGCCGAAACGGGCCCTGACCAGTTTGCCCAGCCGCTCGCGCAAGCCCTCCAAACCACTGCTGGTGTCCTGGACCAGGACGCTGGCGTCCAGCTCCTCCAGCCGGCTCCGCTGCCTGACCGAGTTCAGGTCCTTCGAGTAGGCCAGGACCAGGCAGTCACCGAAGGACTCGTAGAGATACGTGATCAGGTCATCCAGGGCGGCAGCCGCTCTGCCCTTCGCCTCGACGTTGACAAGGGTCAGCACTGGCCGGTGGACGAGCAGAATGCGCTCGGCCTCAGCCGCGGTCGCGGCTACCAGCGGCATCAGGTGAAGCAGGCGGACCATACCCTCCAGCACCGCCCGCTGATCGGCGTCGCCGTCGACTATGAGGACCTGGTTGTCGGCTCCCTGCCGCGGCAGCGCGGGAGAGCTGTCCTGGTCGGTCCCGGCTGGCTCGGCTCGCGGCGCGAGGTCGTAGTGCCGGTTCCGGAACGGGCGTACCTGAATCTCCGAACCCACCTCCTCGTCCAACCAGCGGCTGAACCGGCGCACCGCCCGCGCCTCGGTCTCGTCCAGGCGGACGTCACGGTGGAGCTTGGTGGCCACCACGAGGGCCACTGCCACACGGTGCTTGAAGCGCTTTCCGCTGGGCTGATGGTGCACGCGGCCGGAATTGACCACGAGATCGCCCAAGCTCGCCTGAAGCATCTTGCCCAGCCTCTCGATCAGCGCGGCCAGCCCCTCTTTCTTGTCCTGGATCTGGGCGTAGGGATGAATTCGCGCCACCCGCTCTCGCTGCTCGATGCGGTCCACGTGGGCCGAGTAGATGATCGGGGTGCAGGCGCCGAAGTCCTCCAGCAGCCGCTCCAGGACCTGCTCGACCGTATAGCCGGTCTTCTCTGCCAGTGACATGTCGAGGTCGATCACTGCCAGGATGGGCCGGCCCGTGTGAAGTAGGGCCAGCGCTTTGCGGGGGTGCTCGGCGACGAGTGGGAGCAGGCCCGCCTCCCGGATCGCCTGCGCCAGCTGCTGGAGCTGCTCGGGATCGTCCTCCAACACCAGCACCTCCGGCCGGGCGCCGGTGGATTCAGCCATCGAAAGCTGCCTTCGTCGCTTGCGGTGCGTCTGATTTTCGGCTACCACAATCCTCCTCTATGTGTGTTCCCCGACGGGTGCCAGTCTCACGTCTCCCTGGGCCACGCTCACTGCACAGCCGGCGCCCGCACGCTGCACTGTTTGGCGGGCCCTGCGCAAGGTGCGAAAGCGAGGTAGGGCACGGGGATAAGCGGCCATCAATCCCTCCAGGTCGGCTGTCCCTCGCGTGAGATACCCGGCCGGTGTCTTCAGACCGCGGAGAGGGGCGAACTGAAGTCCCAGGACGGGCCCGCTCAATGCCCGGAGTCTCGTCTCCAACTGGGCCCAGGCTGAGAACTGCAGGGTGCCGGGGGGCAACTCGCCCTGCGGCTCACCCAGCCACCAAACCGGCACCGGCAGCTCCTGCACCAGCTCCGTCAGGTCGGCCGGCACATGCGCGGCGCCCCCCACCACGAGCCAGGGCCAGGGATCTGCCTGGTGCCAGGCCGCGGCCAGATCAGTCGGGCGCGTCTGCCGCACGAGCGCAAGCTCCGGGCCGACCAACTCCCTGACGGCGGCCCACAAGTAGGGCCGCTCGGCCACCACCAGTAGGGTGCGGACCACTTCACGCCTCATCTCCCTCTTAGCTTAGACTGTCCCACTCGCCGCTGTCCGCCGTTTGTCCCGGAGGACTGGTGTATAGTCTTCCCCGTCGTCGGTGATTCGCTTGAAGATAAAGGTGCTCAAATGCGGGGGGATCGCGTTCTAGGGAAGCTGTGGGCAATGCCCGGATTGCTCGCTGAATTGATGCTGAGGCCGCTTCCGGTCTCCGATCGCGCCCGTCAGCGCGGGCAGGGCATGGTCGAGTACGGGCTGATCCTGGCTCTGGTGGCTGTGGTGGTGATCGTGGTGCTCACACAGCTTGGCACTGCGATCCAGGGCAAGTTCACTCAGATCGTCGGCGCGCTCAAGTAGACGCCCCGAGCCGGCGGCCGGAGCCGTCGAAGAGCAGGCAGACCGCGCTGGGCGCGGTTGCGGCCTGCCCCAGCTGGCTCAGGTGGCCGCTGCTGCGGTCAATGGCGAAGGACACTATCGCGTCCGCGTCCTGGTTGGCCGCGTAGAGGACGCTGCCCTCGGGCTCGATGGCAAACGACCGCGGATTCTTGCCTCCGCTTGGCCACCAGCCGGCAGGCGTCAGATCACCTCGGTCGGGGTCGACGGCGAATGCCGCGACGCTGTCATGGCCGCGGTTGGAGATGTAGAGGTGTCGGCCCGAAGGATGCAGAGCGATCTCGGCGGCTGTGCTTTCGCCGCTGAAACCAGACGGTAAGCAGGTGACCGTCTGCCGATGGCTGAGGCCGCCGGGCTCCTGAGCCAGGACGTCGACAGTGGAGTCGAGTTCGTTCACGACGTAGATCAGCTGTAGGGCGGGGTGGAAGCAGGCGTGGCGGGGGCCCGAGCCCGGCCTCGCCACCCAGCTGTCCGGGGCGGCCGCTTCCAGTCGACCGGGCGCTTCGATCAGGCGCCAGAGCCGGATGCGATCGCAGCCCAGATCGCACCCGAGCACCAACGAGCTGCCGGGTACCTGGGTCACGAAATGGGCGTGCGGGCCTTCCTGGCGCTTTCGGTCAGGGCCCGATCCGCTCGCCTGCCAGAGGTCGCTGAGCGCCTCCAGACCGCCGTCACTCCGGATGGGCAGAACAGCCCAGCTGCCGCTCACGTAATTGGCGACCAGAACGGAGCTGCCGCTGGCGTCGACGCTCAGGTGTGCCGGCGCCGAGCCGCCGCTCGACTGCTCGGCCAAGAGGCGGAGCCGGCCGTCCTGCGCAACTGCGAACGCGCTGACCGACCCCTGCTCCAGCTCATTGACTGCGTACAGAAAGCGACCGCTGGGATGGAGCGCCAGAAAGGATGGATTGCGCGCCTCGCGGGCAATGCTCACCAGTTCGAGCTGATCCGGCTCCGCTGTTCTGCGAAAAACGCAGATGCCCTCGGCGTGCCCGGAGGGCTGCGTGTTCGCCTCCGTGTAGGCGCCGACGAAGAGGAAGCGGGAAGCGTCCATCGAACCCAGTCTGACCACATCCGTCAGCGCTCGGTCCTTTCGAACCTAGAGCCAGCCCTCGCGGCCGGTGGCTTCGGCGCCTGCCGCCGCTGCCAGGTGGGTTGGTAGAAGGAGTACATGTGATGAGACGCTTCCAGAGGGTCGCCTGGCGGCTGGCCGAGCCACCCAGCTTCCTGTCGCCCTTGGCTGTGCAGTCGCTCAAGGTTGCGCTCGCCTCCGGACTCGTCTGGGCTCTTGGCCAGCCGTTGAATCAGCGGCCCTTCGCGGCCGTGCTGGCTGTGATCATCCTCATGCAGGGACACGCCTACGGCTCGCTTCTCAACGCCGTCCAATTCCTGCTCGGCGTGGCTGCCGGGTTGGCCCTGGGGCTCTTGGCGGAGCACTTCCTGGGCGTCTCGTCGCTGGTGCTGGCCGGGGTCATCTTCATCTGCATGCTGATGGGCGGCTGGCTCAAGGTGTCCCGCCAAGGCTTCAACAACCAGATAGCCGTCTCTGCTCTGCTGGTGCTGGCCTCGGGCCGGGCGGACAACATCGACCGCCTCTGGGAGACGGCGCTGGGCGGCGCTGTGGGGATCGCCGTGGCAGCACTCATCTGGCCGCCCAACCCTGTCCGCGGCCTTCGCCAGGCCTTCCGCCGAGTGAGCGTGGACCTGCGCACCGACGTCCAGCGCACGCTGGAGCTGGCGGGGACGCCCGAGGCTGAGGCCAACCGCAGGCGCGTGCGCGATCACAGCGAGCGGGCGGACGAAGCGGTGTCCGACGTGGGCGAGGCGGAGGACGCCCTGCGCTGGAACCCCTGGCACTTTGGCCGCATCCATGACTTGAGCCGCCTCGAGGATCGTCTCCGGCTGGTCGCCTATCTGTACCGCACGGTCCGAGCGCTGGCGAGGCAGGCGGCCCAGGCCCCTGCCACTGACGACGATTCCGATAGGTGGCGCCAGGCTCGACCGCATCTGCTGGCAGCGGGCGCCGCAGTGGTCGATGCGGTGGAGCGGCGGCTGGGCGGCCGGGAAGTCCGCCACGCCGTAGCGACGGCGCGCCAGGAGGTGGCTCGGTTTGCGGTCGCCGCTCCGCAGGACCTTCACGCGGCTGCGCTCGCCGCGGCGCTGGGCGATCTCCTCAGCGACGTGGAAGGCTGGCGACCGCCGAATCAGGTTCAACCGGATCGCCAGCTGGTGGCGCGGATCCTTCGCCGGCTGGGCGATCGCCGGGCCCGCGAAGTCCCCGCTCCCGTCCGCGCCGAACTGGAGTTTCGAGAGGAGCGCCGAGAAGCCGAGAACCAGGAACTCGGTGCTCCCCTGGACCCAGGCACGCCCGCCGTGCCCCAACTGCGCGAGGTGGTGGACGCGGTCGGGAGCGCAGGCGAGCGCGACCTGGGGGTGCGCGAGATCCCGCTGACCCAAATCAAGGGCGCCGAGACGTACTCACCCGACTTCGATCCCTCCTTCCTTCCCCGCAGCCGCCATCTGCGCCAGCGTTGGGTACAGCTTTACCAGCGGATGGAACGCGGCGACGAGATGCCACCGATCGAGGTTTACCTGGTGGGGAAGTCCTACTTTGTCAGGAAGGGTCACCACCAGGTCTCAGTCGCCCGGCACCTTGGCTGGACGAAGCTGACGGCGAGGGTGGTCGAGCTCAAGACTCGCGTGCCAGTCGCGGACGAGCTGAATGCAGAGGAGCTGCTCAGGGCGGCCGAATACGCCGACTTCCTGGAGAAGACAGGGCTTGACAGGACCCGGCCTCGGGCGCGACTCGATTGCAGCCAGCTGGGCCGCTACGACGTCATCCTCGATCACATCCAGGGTCACCGCTACTTTCTCGCACTGAAGACCGGCCGGGAGGTCCCGCTGAGCGAGGCGGCGGCGAGCTGGTACGACACCGTCTACCGGCCACTGATGGACGTCGTCACTGCCCGTGAGGTCCAACGCCGCCTGCCGGATTGGACGGAGGCCGACATCTATCTGACGCTGACGCGCCTCTGGCTCGACCTGGAGCAGGGAGGTCTACCGGCCGGTCCGGAGGGTGCTGCCAGCGCGCTCCTGGCCGATCCGGGCCTGGTGGCCCGAGAAGCTCGCAGATACGGACGTGGCCGCCAGCGCCGGCGGCCAAGAGCAGCCGGCTGGGGTCGATTGCTGTTCGACGCCGTCAAATCCGGTCACCGCCGCTGAAGGCCGCCGTCAGGGGCTTGGCCGCCTAGGTTGCTCTAACCATCCCTATTGTGGAGCGGGCATGCCGGCCCGAGATGCACTCACTTACCTCGCTCTGGGCGATTCCTACACGATTGGCACCGGCGCCACCACGACCGCCCGCGCCTTCCCCGCGCTGCTGGTGCCCAGGCTGGAGGCCAAACTGCGCTCTCCGGTGCGACTCACCAACCCGGCGGTCAACGGCTATACGACAGTCGACCTGATCCGGGAGGAGCTGCCGTTGCTGCGCTCGCGACCGGATCTGGTGAGCGTCCTGATAGGTGCCAACGACGTGGTCCAGGGCTGGCCGCTCGCCCGCTATCGCGACAACCTGACAGCCATCTACGAAGCGGTGCTCAGGGCGGGCGTGCCAGGCCGGGCGGTTCTGGCAGTTTCAGTTCCAGACTGGTCATCGACGCCGGCTGCCGGGCAGTTCGGCGCTCCTGCGGTGATTCGTGCACAGCTGGACGCTGTCAACGCTGTGGCGCGCCAGGAGGCCGAAGAGCGTGGCATGCTCTTTGCCGACGTGGTTCCCATCAGTCGACGCTCTGAGGCTGGCTGGCTCTCTGACGACGGTCTGCACCCCAGCGAGGCGCAGTACGCCGCCTGGGCGCAGGCGATCTGGGCAGCTCAGGGTGAGCGCTGGGCCGCGGCCGTGGCGCGATGAGCGGGCTGCCTCCTGAGAGTCGCGCCGCCAGCGGCGGCGGACCCAGCTTCGGTGAGGAGGACCGCCGGCTCAGCTACGGCAGCTATCTCAAGATCGCTGAACTGCTTCAGCTCCAGCAGCCGCTGACTGACGCGCACGACGAGCTGCTCTTCATCACCATCCATCAGGCCTATGAGCTGTGGTTCAAGCTGATCCTCTACGAGTTGGAGGGGGCCCGGCAGGCGATGCAGGCGGGCGACTGCCTGACCAGCCAGTGGCGGCTCAGGCGCGTGACGGTCATCGAGAGTCTGCTCATCCATCAGGTCGATGTGCTGGACACCATGGCGCCGCAGGACTTCCTCCAGTTTCGCCACCGCCTGGCGCCCGCCAGCGGTTTCCAGTCTGTCCAGTTCCGGGAGATCGAGTTCCTTTCGGGCTTGAAGGATCCGGCCTATCTGCGGCGGTTGGAGACTGACAGCGGGGAGAGAGCGCGCCTGGAGCGCCGCTTGGCGGAGCCGTCTCTGGCGGATGCGTTTGCCGCCCTGCTGAAGGCGAGCGGTTCCAGCATCGAGAGCCTCTTCAACGATCACTCCCGCCGGGACCTCTTCCAGCTTTCCGAATCGCTGCTGGAGCACGATCAGACCTTCAGCCTCTGGCGGGCGCGGCACGTGCAGATGGTCGAGCGCCAGATCGGCAGTAAGACAGGTACCGGCGGCTCGACCGGCTCCAGCTACCTGCGCTCACGTCTCGACAAACGCTTCTTCCCCGAGCTCTGGGCCGCCCGCTCGCGCCTGTAGACCCAGCGGCCAGTAGTCTGCCCAGCCATGGATAGGTTGCCTCCTGAGTGGCCAGTCAGTGCTGGGAACGGCCCAGTACACAGACGTCTTGCTGGCCTGCTTGGGCATCCTGCTGACCACTGTCTACGGGGTGGGCATGCTTTCCGCCCCACCCGGCAGTGGCTGCGGATGGGCCCTGACTCCATCGCCGTCCTCGCCCTCGTCGGCTTGGGCGTGGCTGCCCTTGTGGCAGTAAGCGGCGGCCAGTTTTAAACCGCCAGGAAGTCAGGACTGTTAGCCCCGGACTGTGCCTCCGTCGGCGGTGGCTCGGGCCGAGCTGGGGCCGGCCCTCAGGACTGCAAACCGCTCGGCCAGCGAGCCCGCCAGGAGCAGCACTCCCGCGGCCATCGCCACCGGCCGCCTGCCGCCCAGAGTCATCAGCGCCGCGCCCGCGCCTGTCAACGCGCGCGCCGCCTGGGCCGGTCGCGCCGCCGCGCCCTCGTGGTAGTGGCGGGCGTCGGGGCCCAGCCGCCGCTCCATCGCAAACGCCGCGCCGAGCTCCAGCAGCGCCCCGAAGATCGCCGCCAGGCGAGCCGGTCGTGAATGCTGAGAGGGGGTGAGGATCGCGCCCGCCGCGCCCGCGCTGGCGGTGGCGCTGCCGGCGAAAACGAAGGGGAGGTGATGGCGCGCGTGATGCCAGACCGGAACCGACGTATCAGCCAGCAGCACAGCTGTGTACGTCGCCAGCGGCAGCCCCAGCAGCGCGGCTGCGCCTTCGGCCACCCGGCCGAGGGTGGCAAAGATGCCGCCCAGCAGTTCACCCGCGGCCGCCGCGGCGGTAACCCCACCGAACGCGGTGAGAACCCACGTGCCCATGCTCATGGGAGAGGTCGGCTTCAGGACGCGCAGCATGTTGTAGAAACGCTCGGGTCTGCCCAGATCGACTATGAGCAGCGGCGGGCACGGCAGCAGCGCCGCAAAGGCTGTGAACCAGGCGCTCCGCGCCAGACGGTCGTTCCCGGAAAGCCGGGCCGCAAAGCCGAGCACCGCCGAAATTCCGGCCAGCCCGCCCAGCCAGAAGTAAACGGCCACCTCCGGCTTCCAGACGGGTTCCTTCAGGACCGGGCGGCCGTAGTAGCCCCCCTCAGCGGTTGTCTGCGCTGTCAACGGCGGCCGCTTGCCGCCGCTGCGCCCACGCCGGCGAGAGCGACCGCGGCCGCCGCGGCCGCCGCCAGCCACATGCCCCCAAGGCGCTTGGTGGGCGTGATCGGACGTTCGGGGTAGCGGTACTTGGCCGGCTCATCGAGGAGCAGGAAGAACGCGCCGGCGCCGCCGATCTCATTGTCTGATTGGTCAGCCAGGTAAAGCCGCGCCGAGTCAACCCCCTCTTGGTGCAGCACGTCCAAGCGACGCTGCGCTCGCTCCCGCAGAGCGGGCAGCGGGCCGAACTGGATCGACTTGGTGGGGCAGGCCTGGGCGCAAGCCGGCTCGTCCCCCCCTTTGAGCCGGTCGTAGCACATCGTGCACTTCTGGGCAACGTGCGTCTCAGCCGGCTGATCGACCACGCCCTCGCGTCGGGTCAGCACGCCGAATGGGCAGGCGGGAATGCAGTAGCCGCAGCCGTTGCAGACATCGGCCTGCACGACCACCGTGTCGAACTCGGTCCTGAAGATGGCGCCGGTGGGGCAGACGTCCAGGCAGGCGGCGTGCTTGCAGTGCTTGCAGACATCGGAGTTCATGAGCCAGGCGACTCCGCCGTCGCGCTTCTGCTCGAAGAAGCTCACGTGCCGCCAGCTGTTGGCGGACAGCTCGCCTGTGTTGTCATAGGAGCTGTTCAGGTAGCGGATGTCGTCCACCGGCACGTTGTTCCACTGCTTGCAGGCGACTTCACAGGCCTTGCAGCCTATGCAGATGGAGCTGTCGGTGAAGAAGCCCACCTCGTCCCCCGCTACCGGCTGGACCAAGACCTCGCCGGGATAGGGCGGCGGGCCGCTGCTTACGGCCACTTCGGTCGCTCCGCCGCCCGGATGTCGCAGGTGGCCGCCTTCACCTCCTGGATGTGCACGTTGGGATCGAGCACTATGGGGAACGCGTCGTTGGCCGAGTCGCCGCGCGTGAGGCCGCGCTGGCCCCAGTGGTAGGGCAGGCCCACCTGATGGAGGGTCTTGCCGGCCACCTGCAGCGGCGCTATGCGATCGGTCACCATGACCCGGGCATGGATCCGGCCGCGGGCAGTGATGATCGCCGCGTAGCCGCCCTGCTCCAGGCCCCGAAGCTCGGCCAGCTCGGGGCTGATCTCGCAGAAGAATTCAGGCTGGAGCTCGCTCAGCACAGGCACGTTGCGGCTCATGGCGCCGGCCGTGTGATGCTCGGTCAGGCGATAGGTGGTCATTACAAACGGGTACTTCTCCGGGTCCTCGTTGTAAGGGTTGAGCGGATGGTTGTAGATCTCCCGCATCGGGTTCGCCTCCTGCTCGTAGAGGCGGTTGCGGACGGGTGACTCGTGCGGCTCGTAGTGCGGCGGCAGCGGGGCGTCCAGGACCGCGGAGGGCGCGTAAAGCCAACCGCGGCCATCCCCCTGCATGATGAAGGGCGCGTCGCCGGACAGCGCGGCGTCGCCACTGGCGCCCTCGCCCGGCTGGTATTGGGGCTCCTTGGTGCGGTTGAAGTCGGGCACGTCATCGCCCTGCCACTCAGCCCGCTCGGCGTCCCACCAGACATAGCGCTTGCGCTCGCTCCAGGGGTTTCCGGCCGGGTCTGCTGACGCTCGGTTGTAAAGCTGACGGCGGTTGGCCGGCCAGGCCCAGGCCCACTCCGGTGCCACCCAGGATTGCTCGCTGCCCGGCTTCTTCCGCGCGGCTTGGTTCACGCCGTCGGCATAGATCCCTGAGTAGATCCAGCAGCCGCATGCCGTGGAGCCGTCGGCTTTCAGCTCGGCGAAGCCGCTCAGCGGGCGCCCTCTCTGATCCCAGCCGTTGATCTCCCGCAGAACAGCCTCGGCGCTGGGCTCGGCCTTTGGACCTGACGCTCCGTAGTCCCAGGTCAGCTCCAGAATTCCCCGATCGCGCGGGTCCTTGGCAGCGGCCAGCTTCTCGCGGATGACGCGGCCCAGGTGGTAGTAGAACCACAGCTCGCTGCGGCAGTCTCCGGGCGGCTCGATCGCCTGGTGGTGCCACTGCACCAGCCGCTGCGTGTTGGTGAAGCTGCCGCTCTTCTCCGTGTGGGCAGCCGCCGGCAGGAAGAAAACCTCAGTCTTGCAGTCCTCAGGCCGAGTTTGGCCGCCGGCCACCTCCGGCCCGTCCTGCCAGAAGGTGGCGCTCTCGATCAGGAACAGATCCCGCACCACGAGCCAGTCCAGCTGCGCCATCGCGGCCCGCTGCAGCTTGCCGTTGGCGGAGCCGACCGCGGGGTTCTCACCAGGCAGGAAGTAGCCCTTGACGTTGCCCTCCAGCATTGCGATGGCCGTGCGATAGGTCGAGTGGTCCTTGTCAATGCGCGGCAGGCGGCCGTAGTTCATGTCGTTCTCGGGCGTGGCCGCCTCGCCCCAGTACGCCTTCAGAAGGCTGATCAGGTAGCTGTCCAGTCTGGCCCAGCCACCGCCGCTCTTCACGTGGCCGTCGAGATAGGTCTGGAGGTCTTGATCCTCGGCGTGCGGCATTGGGATGTAGCCAGGCAGCAGGTCGTAGAGGGTCGGGATGTCGGTCGAGCCCTGGATGCTGGCGTGTCCGCGCAGCGCCATGATGCCGCCGCCAGGCCGGCCAATGTTGCCCAGCAGGAGCTGGATGATCGCGGCAGTGCGGATGAGCTGGACGCCGACTGTGTGCTGGGTCCAGCCGACCGAATAAACGATGGCCGACGTGCGCTCACGCCCTGAGTTGGCGCAGAGCAGCTCGGCCACCTGGACGAAGCGCTCCCGGGGGACACCCGTCAGCTCCTCCACCATCTCCGGCGTGTAGCGGCTGAAGTGCCGCTTCAGCAGCTGGAAGACGCAGCGCGGATGCTGCAGCGTCTCGTCTCGCTCGGGCTCGGCGTCGGCCAGACCGCCGCCCAGGCCGCCGCTGGGCTCCGCCTTGGCGGCACTGCCCTGGCCCTCCGGGGCTGAATTGGCCTTGGCCATTCCCGCAAACTGCCAGCTCGCGGTGTCGTAGCCCTCCTTGGCAGGATCCCAGCCGCTGAACAGGCCATCCAGGTCCTCGGTGTCGCGGAACTTCTCGCCCACAATGTTGGCCGCGTTCGTGTAGGGCAGGACATAGTCCTTGAACCAGCTGTCGGTCTCCAGGATGTGGTGGACTATGCCGCCCAGGAAGGCGATGTCGCTGCCGGCCCGAATGGGCACATGGAAGCTGGCGTTGGCGCTGGTTCGCGTGAACCGAGGATCGACGTGAATCACGGGCGCGCCCTTGAGCTTCGCCTCCATGACCCACTGGAAGCCGACGGGGTGATTCTCCGCCATGTTCGACCCCATCACGAGGATGCAGTCGGAGTGCTGGAGATCCTGGAGGAAGGTGGTGGCGCCGCCCCTACCGAAGCTTGTCCCCAGACCGGGGACAGTGGCGCTGTGTCATATGCGGGCCTGGTTTTCGACCTGGACGATGCCGAGCGCTGTGAAGAGCTTCTTGATCAGGTAGTTCTCTTCGTTGTCAAGGGTGGCGCCGCCCAGGCTGGCGACGCCGAGGGTGCGGTTGAGAGAGCGGCCGTCGGCATCATGGTCCTGCCAGCCCTCCGCCCGCGCGGTGATCACTCGATCCGCGATCATGTCGACAGCTCGCTCGAGGGACAGGTCCTCCCACTCAGTCCCGTACGGCCGCCTGTATCTCACCCTGTACTCGCGTAGGGGTGACTGAACCAGGTTGCGGCTGGCGGCGCCCTTGGGACAGAGCCGGCCGCGTGAGATGGGGCTGTCCGGGTCGCCCTCGATCTGCGTGACGACCTCGTTCTGGACATAGACTCGCTGCCCACAGCCGACAGCGCAGAACGGACAGATGGACTGCACGACGCGGTCAGCCTGGTGGGTGCGGGGTTGCAGCTCGATCGTGCGCTGGGAGCGCGCCGCCTCGCCCCGGCCGGTGCGATCGCGACCGGTCAGCTGGCGGGCGGCCGGCCAGCGCGCAAGCGGGTTCCTCATACCGCCGGCTCGGGGGCGGTGAGCACCTCCTGCGCTTGAGCGCGCGGCGGTCGGATGATGAGCGGCACCACCGCCGAGATCAGCATCACCGCCGCGATGACGTACATGGCTGTGGAGTAGTGGCCGGTTCGATCGCGCACCTGGGCGATGAGAATCGGTCCGACGATCCCGCCCACACCCCAGGCGGTCAGCATCAGACCGTAGATCGAACCGGCGAAGCGGGGCCCGAAGTAGTCGGCGGCGAAGGCGGGCATGGTCCCGAAGCCCCCGCCGTAGCAGAGCGCAATCACGCACGCCAGGACCGCGAAGAACAGGTAGCTGACTGCCAGTGGCAGCACGAAGAAGATCACCGCTTGAAGCAGGAACATGGTGAGGAAGACATAGCGGCGGCCGATGTAGTCGGAGATCGTGGCCCAGACGACCCGGCCGGCGCCGTTGAAGATGGAGATCAGACCCACCAGCCCGGCCGCGACCAGGGCTGTGGTGCCGGTCACCTCCTGCGCGATGGGCGCCGCCTGCGAGATGAGCATGATGCCGGCTGACACGTTCAGCGCCAGCATCAGCCAGAGGCAGTACCACTGCCAGCGCCCCAACGCCTGGCCGATGGTGAAGTCTTTACCCGCCCGCTGTGTCTTCTGCACCTCTGACGGCTGCCAGCCGGCGGGCGCGTAGCCGGCCGGGGCGGCGCGATAGAACTGGGCAGCCACCACCACCACGAGTAGATAGACAATCCCCAGGCTCAGAAAGGTGGTGGGCACGCCGCTGCTCTTTATCAGCTGGGTGGCGACAGGAGCGGTGATGAGCGCGCCGGCGCCGAAGCCGCCCACGGCGAGGCCCGTGATGAGTCCCCGCCGGTCGGGAAACCACTTGACAAGCGTGGCCACTGGCACTATGTAGCCCAGTCCCAGACCGAGGCCGCCGATGACGCCATAGAAGAGATAGAGGACCGGCAGGTTGCGGGCGCCCAAAGACGCCCCGATCACGCCGATTCCGTAGACGATGCCGGCGATCGTCCCCATGAGACGTGGGCCCACCCGGTCAAGCAGGAAGCCGCCGATGGTGGAGCCGATGCCGAGGAAGAAGATGGCGAGCGTGAAGGTCAGGCTGACCTGGGTGGTGCTCCAGTGATTCAGATCCTTCAGCGGCTTGACAAAGACGCTCCAGGCGTAGACGGCACCCAGCGCCAGCTGCATGACGATGGCCGCCCCGGCGATGATCCAGCGCCGGCTGTCGAGACTTGAGTCGGTGCGCGCCGTAGCGAGTGTCATGCTGCCGAGCGTACGAGCGGCCATCGGGAAAGGCAATCGAACGAAAGCTGAGAAAGCCGCTTGACATGCGACCAGGAAGGCGGCGGATGTCCCGAGCAGCCGGACGCTGGCTCCCAACTGGTCACCAGAATCACTGAGGTCCGACACTAGCGAGCGCCGCTCCGGCCCACGCGTCCGGTTTCAGCCTTAGGAGGTCCCGCCCTGATCCAGAACCTCGCCCTCTCGGTCGGGGCCTTCGTGCTCGGAGTGGTGGTGGTGATCTGGGCGACCGAGCGACTCCTGGAGGGCATGGTCGGTCTCGCTTCGCTGCTGCGCCTGGCTCCCTTCGCGATCGCTGGGATCTTCTCCGGACTGGAGGCGGAGAATGTGGCAGTGGGCGTTGTCGCGGCCCACGCGGATGCCGCTGACATCGCTCTGGGGACTGTGTTCGGCGGTGGGATCTTCGTCGCCTGTGTGGCGCTGGGCCTGGGGGCGGTTCTGTTTCCCCTTCGAGTCGACCTACCAAGGGGAGTCGTGCTGGTCCTGGCAGCGTCCCCCCTGGTCGCCGGCCTGGCGCTGATTGGCGACAGGACTTCGAGGATCGCCGGAGCCGTACTGCTGGTCGCCTTTGCATTGGCCCTCGGCTACCTGGTCAACGCCTCTCGCACGCATCTGTTCCTGGCCGCTGGGGAAGCGCTTGAAGGCGCCGAGAAGTCGAGGCAGTGGTGGGTTCCCGCACTCCTCACGCTGGTCGGGATCGGCGTCATCGCGCTCGGCGCCGAGCTGGTCACGTTCGGCGCCGAACGGATGATCAGCATCTACTCTGTGCCGGCTGCCCTGGTGGGGATGATCGTGACGCCAGCGGCGATCGAGCTAGAGGAGGTGATCCGCCAGGCCATCCCGGCCAAGGAGGGCCGGCCAGACATCAGCGCCGGCAATCTGGTGGGAACAGTCCTCTACTTCGTGCTCTTCAACCTGGGTCTCATCGCGGTCGTGGCTCCAGTGCGGGTCTCCTCACTGACGCGCTCGCTTGACTGGCCATTCCTCGTCGCCGCGACCTGGCTGGCCGCGGTTTTCCTCTGGCGGGGAGGTGTCAGCCGGCTCCAGGGCGGTGTACTGCTGCTGCTCTACGCCGCTTATGTGGCCGCCCACCTCTGGCTCAGGTGAGGCGTCGATGGGCCGCTCAAGGAGGTGAGGCTGCGGGGGAACCTACGTTCCCCCGATCGCCTAGCCCTCGAGTACGAAAGTAATTAGCAGGTTGACCTGGTAGGCAGTCACGCGGCCATTGCTGACCTCCACCTTCTGCTCTTTGACCCAGGCTGAGCTCACGTTTCGAAGCGTCTGCGAAGCCCGCTGCACAGCTGTCTGGATGGCGTCGTCGAAGCTCTTTTCCGACCGTGCCGCGATCTCGGTGACTCGGGCCACACTGCCCCCGCCGGTGGACTGGTTCATGGTTCGACCTCCCTGCTGCGCGCCCACACGTGGGTGGCGGGCGCCTTAGCGCTCAGTCTGCAACATCCGCGGCCGGCCTGCTGCCATGACCTTCCCAGGCTGCACCTCGGCTCACCCACCAGAGTGTATTGACAGAGCCCTGCGGGTGAGCCTTAGTGTGCTGAACGGATGACCATCCAGCATGACCTCGAACGGGCACTCGGTCGGCGGGTGCTGGCGGTCGACCTCGTCCCGGAGGGTCACTCGGGGTTCACGTACCGGACTCACCTGGAAGGCGGTCAGCAGGGGATCCTCCGGCTGCCGCCGCCTGGTGCCCGGATCGCCGGTCCCGCCGACATCCCGCGCCAGGGCCGCATCATGCAGGCGCTCAGCGGCGGGGGTCTGCCCGTGCCGGAAGTTATCGCGATGAGTGAGGAGTCCATCATCGACGGCCGCCCCTTCGTACTCATGGCTGCCGTCGACGGGGAGCGCATCGAGAAGGTGGCCGGCCTGATGTCCGACGAGGAGGTTGCGCTGTCCGGGATCGAGGCCCTCCAGAGGATTCACGCGCTGCCGCTGGAGATGACTGGCATCGGCGACGACCATGCGGTGACGCCGGACGAGGAGGTGACCCGTTGGGTGTGGCTGATGAAGCGAGCGCCCGAGCAGCTGACCCGGCGGGC
Organism: Candidatus Dormiibacter sp.; assembly: GCF_050999135.1. NCBI lineage: Bacteria > Bacillati > Candidatus Dormiibacterota > Candidatus Dormibacteria > Candidatus Dormibacterales > Candidatus Dormibacteraceae > Candidatus Dormiibacter > Candidatus Dormiibacter sp. Next base: position 15,564 of record NZ_JBPCPN010000007.1, read on the forward strand.
ACCGACACTTGCCGCCCTTCTCTCGGCCAACCTCCCGCCAGTTGCTCAGCCTACCTTGGTCCACGGCGACTATCACTTCGGCAACATGCTGTTCAGGGACAGGCGAGTGGTGGCGATTCTCGACTGGGAGATAGCCGAGGTGGGACAGCCGCTGCTGGATCTCGCCTGCTTGTCGTTGGCCGCCCGCACCGGACGGGCAGGCGCCGGTGTGCCAGGTGGTGGCCAGGTCGACGTCGCCGACGATCTGCTCCTCAACTGGTACGGCGCAGATGCGGCAGGATACTGGTGGTATCTCGCGCTGACGTACTACAAGTACGCAGCCATATTTGGCTATAACCTGATGCTTCACCGCCGCGGCAAGCGGCTCGATCCGATGTATGAGAGCCGAACGGAGACGATAGTTGAGTTCATCGATGAGGGAATCCGTCTGCTTCAAGAAGGAAGCGTCTGAAATTGGCCTGGGACTTCGAAACCGAACCAGAATTCCAAGTGAAGCTGGACTGGATGCGGACCTTCATGAAGGAGGAGGTCTGGCCTCTCGAGGTTCTCGTCGACCAGCTCCCGGAGGACCGCTTCTGGGCCCTGGTGGGCAAACTTCAGGCTGAGGTCAAACGGCGCGGCCTGTGGGCTACCCACCTGCCCCACGAGCTGGGCGGTCAGGGCATGGGTCAGCTCAAGCTCGGGCTCATGCATGAGATCGAGGGCAGCTCGTTCTGGGGCCCCATGGTTTTCGGCAACAACGCGCCTGACACCGGCAACTCGGAGGTTCTGGCGCTCTTCGGGACACCGAAGCAGAAGGAGCAGTGGCTCTACCCGCTGCTCGACCAGAAGATCTATTCAGGCTTCTCGATGAGCGAGCCGGAGAACGCCGGGTCCGACCCCGTGAACCTGTCGACAACCGCGATCCTCGACGGCGACGAATGGGTCATAAACGGACACAAGTGGTTCACCACCAATGGGCTCGTCGCGTCCGTTCTGATAGTGATGGTGGTGACCGACCCCGAAGCAGGACCGTTTGAGCGCGCGTCGATGCTGCTGGTCCCGACCGATACGCGGGGCGTGGACCTGGCCCGGAACATCCCGACGATGGGCGATCCCGAGCCGTTTGGCTTCGGGCACACCGAGGTCTACTATCGGGATGTTCGCGTTCCCCGGGACAACCTGATCGGGAATCGCGGCGAGGGGTTCAAGATCGCGCAGCACAGGCTTGGGCCCGGACGCATCCACCACTGTATGCGGTGGCTCGGCCAGTCTCGGCGAGCCTTCGACATCATGTGTGAACGCGCGCTCCAGCGGGAGGCGTTCGGAGGCCCTCTGGCCTCGAAGCAAACCATCCAGAACTTCCTCGCTGACTCCGCGGCGGAGATGGAGGCGGCGCGCCTCATGACCCTGCACGCCGCCTGGAAGATGGACAGGTTTGGTCAGCAGGCGGCGCGGCAGGAGATCGGCATGATCAAGTTCTTTGGAGCGGCGGTCCTGCACAGGGTGATCGATCGTGCGATCCAGACCTGCGGAGGCCTCGGTTACTCGGGCGACCTTCCCTTGGAGGCGATGTACCGTCACGCTCGCGCCGCTCGCATCTACGACGGCGTCGACGAAGTGCACAGGCAGACTGTCGCGCGGCTCGTCCTCAAGGACTACGAGAAACCGCCTGGACTGTTCCCCTCCGACCACATCCCGACCCGGCGCACCGCGGCGAGGGCTCGCTTCGCGGATCTCCTCGACGATGAGTAATCGCCCGTGGGAGAGTCCGAAGGAAACGGATAGGACCATTAGCTCGATGAGCAATCCCAGCCTTTCCGCCGACCAGGTTCTGACGACGACCCGGGCCGTCCGCAAACGGCTCGACTTCGAGCGCCCGGTTCCCCGCCAGCTGCTCCTCGAGTGCCTGGAGATCGCCGTCCAGGCGCCGACCGGTTCCAACCGCCAGGGCTGGCAGTTCGTGTTCGTCTCCGATCCGGCGAAGAAGAAGGTCATCGCCGACTATTACGGCCGATCGTTCGACGCCTACGCGAGCCAGCCCGGGCCAACCTACCCGGATGGGGACGTCAGGGCCAAGCGCGGTGACGCGGTCAGGACATCGTCGCAATACCTGCGCGAGCGGATGCACGAAGCCCCGTGGCTGCTGATCCCGTGCATCATGGGCCGCCCGCCGGAGGGAGCGCCGACGGCCGTTCAGGCGAGTCTCTACGGCTCGGTCCTGCCGGCGTTCTGGAGTTTCATGCTCGCCGCGCGAACGCGCGGCTTGGGCACTGCCTGGACCACGCTGCACCTCCCGTTCGAGCGCGAGGTCGCCGACCTGCTCAATATCCCCTTCGACCGCGTCACCCAGACCGGGTTGACCCCTGTGGCCTTCTACACCGGCATGGGCTTCAAACCGGCGCCTCGGATCCCGCTCGATGCCATCACTCACTGGGAGAGCTGGTAGCCAAGGAATGGGCAGACTGCGCATCGCTATCGTCGCACCGCCCTGGATACCGGTGCCGCCGCGCGGATACGGCGGCATCGAGCTGGTGGTCGACCTGCTCGGGCGGGAGCTGCTGCACCGCGGGCATGACCTCACTGTCTTCGCGTGCCAGGGCTCGGATCCCGAGTTGAACGTTGTAGCTATGGCCGACGACGACTGGTTCAATGACCTTGGCACGCCCGACCAGCGGGTCCGGGAGGCCACGTACCTGCGACGGGTCTACCAGTTCCTGAAGGGCGATCAATTCGACGTAGTTCACGAGCACACGGAGTACCCCGGCATCATGCTCGCCCACACCCTCGGCGTCCCGTTCCCAGCCGTCGCCACCATGCACGGCAGGATCGGCCCCAAGGAGTATGACTTTCTCCGCGAGGTGGACCGGGAGATTGGGCTCGTGGCGATCAGCGAGGCACAGAAGGTGGGAAGCGAAGACATCCGCTGGGACGCGGTGGTGCACAACGCGGTCGACGCTCAGTCGCTGCGTTTTTCGGCCCACAAGGACGACTTCCTGCTCCAGCTGGCTCGGATTACTCCCGACAAGGGGCAGCACGTCGCAATTGAGGTTGCCCGCCAGGCGAACCTACCACTCGTCCTCGCGGGCAAGGTCGACCCCGACCTGCGCTCGCGTGAGTACTTCGCCACCAAGATCGAGCCCTACCTTGGTGATCGCGTGACGTGGATCCAAAACGTGGTCGGCGAGGAGAAGAAGGACCTTCTCGCCCGGGCCCGGGCCATGCTCTTTCCCATTGTCTGGGACGAGCCTTTCGGTCTCGCCATGGTCGAGGCCATGGCATCCGGAACACCTGTGCTGGCGTTTCCGCGCGGTGCGGCTCGCGAGCTGGTCGAGCCTGGCGTCACGGGTTTCTTGGGGGACACCGCAGAAGAGCTGGCGCAGCTGGTTGGGCGCCTTGGTGAGATCGATCCGGAGGGGTGCCGGGCAAGCGTCGCCGAGCGCTTCAACGTGGGCCGCATGGCAGACGGCTATGAGGCCGTCTACGAGCTTGCGATGACTGGCTACGCTGAACCCTTTCGGCCAGGTCACACCATGAGAATGAGTGGTCTACGGCGCGGCGAGCCTTCCCGGTAATTGTCCTCGCCACATGCCACCGGCCAACGGTGCAGGATCAGCCTGGCCCCCACCGACGTCGCTGACCGCCCCTGTATCTCTGCGCCAGCCTCGAAGCAGCTACGACGCGTCAACCGGACGACAATGGACCCGATCCGCCACCGGAGGGCATATTCGAGAAGCTGCCGACACCTTCCGCGAGAGCGAAAGCGTCGTCGATCGCCAGCAGTTCTCCCTCCCTCTCCAGCCCTTCGGCTCTTTCCGGCATTCGCAAGCGAATCGGCGCCAACCACCGGGCCTCCCGTTTCTGCGAAACCGGGGAGGGAAGTACATCTAACACCCTACGCAGCCGACGGACAGCCCCAGCCAATCGCAGGGCTGTCTCCGCTTGGCCACTCTCAGCTGCCAGCCACGCCAAAGCCTCCAGACATAGGGCGACAGTGGTCTGATCACCCAACGCCGAAGCCAGTCGGACGCCTTCCAAGGCGCACGTCTGAGCGGCTTCGCGGTCGCCCCGACAAAGGTAGTTGACGGCGAGCTCCGCGCGAAAAGCAGCCTCGGGACCACCGTTCTGGAGGTTATGGTGAATCTCAATGGTCTCTTCCAGCAGCCTGCGTCCTTCCTCCAGCGCACCGTTCTCGGTCTGGAGCACGCCGAAATTGCCGAGCAGGATCGCCAGAGCACGTTGGTTGCCAATCTCGCGGAAGACTGCCAAGCTCTCCTCATAGTATTGGCGTGCCTCCTCGAAGGCCTCCCGATGCATGGCGAACACCGCCAGGTTATTTAGACACCGCCCGATCTCCTGCCGGTCGTCGAGCTTACGACTGATGTCCAGGCTGCGCTCGGTCGCAGCGATCGCGGCAGCGTAATCGCGCTGTGGCAACGCCAGCCGGCCGACGCAGCGGAGGGCGTCAGCCCGCGCGGCTGTGATTTCGGCGCCGTCTACGAGAGCGTCAGCTATTCGCTGGCGGCCTTCGCTGAAGCGCCCGCGAACGAGCCAGAACCAAGTGAGTCCGCCACACAATCGCAGGCAGGCCTCGATATCGTTGCTCCGCGCCCAATCGAGGCCCGCTATGAAGTTGTCATAGTCGCGCTCCAACCGCTCTATCCAGGGCGCTTCGGTTGGCCCACCCTCATCACGCGCCGAGTTGGCGGCCAGTGCTAGGTAATGGTCGAGATGACTCCGGCGCACCAATCCTACCTGGCCTGATGCCACCAGTCGCTCACGAGCGAAATCGCGAAGCGTTTCCAGCATTACGTAGCGCACGTGTTCTCGTTCCTCGCGGACCACCACCAGTGATTTGGTCACGATTCGCTGCAGGACTCCGATAATCTCTCGGGGCTCGAGTGGGTCGCCACCACACACAGCCTCCACACTCTCGAGCCCGAAACTGCCACTGAAGACGCTGAGCCGGTGAAACAGCGTCCGCTCCCGCTCGTCAAGCAGCTGATAACTCCAATCGATGGCCGCCCGGAGCGTCTGGTGTCGAGCGAGGGCGGTACGCCGGCCGCCGCCAGACAAGAGCGTGAACCGGTCCTCGAGCCGGGTCAGCACCTCGGCTGGCGACATAACGGCCACCCTTGCGGCTGCCAACTCAATGGCCAAGGGCAGACCGTCGAGCCGACTGCAGAGGGCGCCGATCGCTGCCAAGCCGCGTTCGCCTGGGGTGAAGCCAGGTCGCGCCGAGCGAGCCCTCTCGATAAAGAGCTGGGCTGCCTCCGAGCGGAGGACGCCCCCAGACGTTGAGCCACCGACAATTTCAACCGACAGAGGCGTTACGGGGAATACGACCTCTCTTCCGATGTTGAGGGCCTCACGGCTGGTGGCCAACACCTTCAACTCCGGGCATGTGGCCCCAAGCCGCTCCACAAGCCGCGCCGTCGCGTCCACCAGATGCTCGCAATTGTCAAGGATGAGCAGCGTCCGCCGCTCGTGAAGCGCTTCCTGCAGCGTCTTTAGTGGCGGGTGCGTCGACTCCTCGCGGAGTCCGAGCGCTGCCATCACCACTTGAACCAGAAGCTGCGGGTCGCGCAGGGGAGCCAGGTCGATGAACCAGGTGCCCCCCGCGTACTGTTCTCGCAGGTCCCTCGCGACTTTCAGGGCCAGGCGCGTCTTGCCGGTACCCGCCGGACCAACAAGGGAGACGACTGCCGCCCGCACAAGGACCCGCTTCAAATAGGCGACCTCCCGGCGGCGTCCGACGAACGAACTGGTCAACTCTGGGAGGTTGTGGCTGGAGGCGCCCAGCGAATGCAGTGGCCGGAACCGGGATGGCAAGCCTTTCATTACCAGTTGAAAGACTCTTTCCGGTTCGGGAACGTCACGCAGGCTGTGCTCGCCAAGGTCTCGAAGCCCGATGCCGTCAGGAAGGGTGCCAGAGGCGAGACTCGCAGCGGTCGACGACAGGAGGACTTGGCCGCCGTGCGCGCACGAGCGCAGCCGAGCGCAGCGATTCGCCGAAGGTCCACGGTAGTCCGGTCCACCTTCACCGTCGTGGATCGCCATGCGCACGCGAAGGCGCGTGCGTTCGGGCCACGACTGGTGGCGTAGGTGCCACTGGATCGAAGCCGCGCATTCCACCGCGGGCCGTATGCGGTCGAACACAGCGAAGTAGCTGTCACCCTCTCCATGGCTCGTCAACACGCTTCCTCCGAAGCGCTCGACCTCCGCAGCGACGAGGCGATCGTGCAGTTGAAGAGCGACGCGCATACGCTCAGGGCGCCGCTGCCAGTGGCTCGCGGACCCTTCGATGTCAGTCAGAAGGAAAACTACACGGCCTGGGGTCGACTGTGACACGGCACTCCTCGATCAGGGGGACGATTGAGGAGGGCCGGGTAGGATTTCGGAGCCAACAGGGCGGAACATGGTCAGACCGTTGTTCTGAAAGGGGTCCCCTTCCAGCGCCGGCAGTGACCTCAGCTTGCCAGAATCAGCTGGGTCGGGCGTCCTACCCACCCAGCCATTCTTGGCCGAGTCGTACACACTGACTATGCCGCCGGACAGCGGGAAGTAGCGCTTTTCCAAGCGTCCCAGATGGTCCAGTGGCCTCGGTCGATGCTCAGAATAGAACGCCGGGTAGACGAAATTCGAGACCTCCACCCCATCGATCGTGTAGAAGCTCGTCTGGCACGGATCGCAGGCTTCGAGGCTATAGAGGTGAAGCTCCCCGTGACTCCTATGTTCGTATGACGCGGCGCAGAGATATGGGTTACACAACATTTCAACCAGTTCATGGCTAGCGGTGCGCGTCCAAGCCGCCCCGGCCGGAGCAGTGTAAACATAGGCCACCGGCACCCACCCCTCACCGACTTTCTCGTTGGTGTAGTGTCCGAACTCCCCGTGGGGATCTCCTTTCGGCCTGTCGTCGAGAAGTAAGAGCCGCCACCAACGCTGGGGCAGGTCAGCTTCGGGGCCGAAGTAATGGATTTGAGCATCCATCCCCCAAGCCGGCTGGAAGTCTCGGGTGACCTGGGTCTGCAACGCTTCGACCAGCCGCAGCGCCTCGCTGGCGCGCTTGCTTGATTGATTCACGACGGCTACCCGGATTACAGAGTCCATGTTCAAGTCCACGCGCGCCAGTCAGTTGATGACCAAAGTGTTATGTGGTGTGGGAGTTAGTCTATCCCTGAGCTACGGTGTCTGGTTGCCCATTCGAGCACAAGCCAATCAGTCGTCGATCTGGGCGCGTCGGCGAAGCCCTCCAGGGTCGACGATGGTGACCCGCCGCCGCTTCAGAGAGACAACCCCGCGACCCTCCTCCTCGCGGAGGACCCGGTTCACGGTTGCCCTGGCAGCTCCGGTCAGGCCGGCCAGGTCGTCCTGGCTGAGCGGGATCACCGTGCCGGGCGCCGAGCCGCCGTAGAGGGCAGCCAGTTCCATCCGGGCCTCGACCGGCACGTGCAGCGCTTCCCGCAGATGCTGGGACAACCGCAGCACGCGTCTCACCAGCAGCTGGATGAGGATCTCACTCACCTCTGGACTCTGCAGACGTAACCTCTGGAAGTCCTCCCGGCCGACCCTCAGTGTTTCGGTCGCCTCCAAGGCCCGAATGGTCGCTGAGCGTTTGGCCTGGGTCGAGAGCAGTGCCAGTTCGCCGAAGAGGTCCCCCTCCCCCATGATCGAGAACGTGAGCTGCTGACCGGACCGGCTGTTGACCAGGCTTGCCACTCGACCCTTGAGGATCACGTGAACGCTGTCAGCGGGGTCGCCCTCGTGCATGATGGCTTCTCCGGCCGGATATCGGTGACGGCGCGCGAGGCCGAAGACACGCTGAAGGTCGCCTGGGCTTAGGTTCTCCGGCACTTCTCCTGTTCTGCCCGCCGGAGGTCATTATTGTCGATTCTCGCGGGATCCTCGCGTCAATGTCGAAGGCTGGGTCCTCGGTTCGCGCGGCCAGGCACTTCGCGGCCGGGAAGGCTGCGCAACGCCTGAGGTTTAGAGGTCGATCAGGCCCTTGCGAACCGCATAGAGGACGGCCTGGGCGCGGTCGAAGATGTGCAGCTTCTCGTACATGTTGCTGACGTGATTGCGCACAGTCTTTTCGCTGATTCGCAGCTTGTAGGCGATCTGCTTGTTGGCCATACCACTCGCCAGCAGCTGCAGGACCTCGATCTCTCGCGGGGTCAGCCCATCGTAGAACTCGTTGCGGGTGCTGGTACCGGTCAGCATGTCGAGCACCCGCGCCGCCACGCTGCTGGCCATCACCCGCTCGCCAGCCATCACGGCCAGGATGCTGGAGACGATGGCGTCCGCCCGCGAGTCCTTGAGCACGTAGCCCGAAGCCCCGGCCTGCAACGCGTGAAGGATGCTGGACTCCGTGTCGAAGGTGGTGAGGATCAGCACCTTCACGTCCGGATTGGCGGCGACGATGCGCCGGGTGGCCTCGATGCCGTCCAGCTCCGGCATCTTTACATCCATCAGGATCACATCGGGCTTGAGTGAGGAAATCAGATCTATGGCGGCCAGTCCGTTGCCGGCCTGGCCGACAACCTGGATCCGAGAATCCTCACCCAGCAGCAGGGCGAGCCCGCTGCGAAACAGTGTCTGATCGTCGACGACGACCACCTTCACGGTCTCGGTGCTGACACTCATATCAGCTTGTCCTTCGGAATCACTACTGCAAGTTCGGTGCCGCGGGAGGGTATGGGTGTGATGGACAAATCGCCTCCAAGTAGCAGTGCGCGTTCCCTCATGCCGAGCATGCCCAGCCCCATCTCGTCCGCCAGGCCACCTCGGAAGCCCTGCCCATCATCGATGACGCTCACCACTGCCAGGTCGCCATCCGTGATCTGGAAGGAAATCTCGACCAGCTTCGCGCCGCTGTGCAGGCGGACATTGTTGAGTGCCTCCACCAGCATCCGGTAAAGGTTGATCGCAGCCATGATCGCCATGCGCACCGGCCAGCGCGGCGCGACGGACAGCCGGGTGAGGATGCCCGTTTGGGCCTGGAACCGGTCGAGCAGTCGGCGGACCCGGTCCGGCAGGTCGTGGCCTACGTCCTCATCGCCCCGCAACTCATGAAGGATGGCCCGGATGTTGCCGAGCACCTCGCGGGTCGCGTCCTGGTAGTAGGTCACCTCCGCGACCACGCGCTCGCTTCCCAACTCGCCAGCCTTGAAGTTCTCCATCTCGACCAGCATCGTCGTCAGTGTCTGAGCGACTCGATCGTGGAGCTCACGAGCGAGATCTTGCTTGACGCGCAGTTCCGTCGACTGGAGTTCTCCTCGGCTCGCTTCGTCGTCACGACCAAGTGGCTCTAGCGTCACCACTTGTGTGGGCGCTCCCAAGGCGGCTGCAAACGATGAATCGACCACGTCTGGGCGCGTTTGCCCAGGCAGTGGCTCGCCGCCGGCGACAGCGCCGACCAACTCCATCGGGACCTCATCGCCGGCCGGTCCGGCATTGCCGACCTCGAGATCGATCGCCGTTTCATAGCCAAGCACGACCGCCACCTGGTTGCGCTCGAGTTCTGCAGTTGTACCCATCGCTCCCTCTCTTACCTGACGATTGTTCAGTGACCATGTGCCACCTAATGGCTGAGCCTAGGCGGCGGGGTGCGAAGGCGTCCGACGCCTGGGCGACACACGGAATGTCACCCTGCTGACAGTTCCCCACCAGGCCGGCCCCCGCCTGGCATCCTTGGGGCAGTGAGCAGGCGCAGGAGGCAAGTGGCGGCCCGGCAGGAGGTCGCGGGGGATCTCCGCCAGTCAGTCCGCGAGCTCTGCCGCCGCTTTCCGGAGAGCTACTGGTCGGACCTCGACAGCAAAGGGGCCTATCCAGAGGAATTC
>NZ_JBPCPN010000034.1:0-61629 GCF_050999135.1 Candidatus Dormiibacter sp.
TGGAGGAGTGTTGGCGGCCCACCTTCGCCCGCTCCCTGGTGCCCCGCTACACCGCCCTCCGGCGCGACCTGGCCGACTACCTCGGCTATTACAACTACGAGCGTGCCCACACCGGACGACGAAGCGCCGGCAAGACGCCGGCAGAGTCGATCTATGGTGCTAGGAAGATGTGCCCACGATGAGGTCCACCTGTCGCGTTATCTCGGAAGCTGTTCAGGTTAGCCCACCCTCACCGGGCATTTCATCGGGCGGGTCTTATGGGAATGACTCCTCCGAACCGGCCAGGGACGACAGCCAAGGCCGATCAGTACCGCTAGAGGGTTCCCGCAGCGGGACGGCTCTTATGCGAGGTCAGTGGGCTGCGGTCGCTCTACCGCGTGAGGCGAGCAGACCGATCATCAGGGCCGCACCCCAATCGAGAAACAGCGGATCCCACAGTAGGCGTGGCCAATCATGCCGGGCCGGTCGAAGCCGGACTCGGGTTGGATGACATCGGCGAGCACCAGGTTTCCCACCGCGGTGTTCAGACCACCCCAGCCCATGAGTAGAAGGGCGCCCAGCCAGCACGTCCATCGTGTGACGCGCCGGGCCGGCCAGCCCGACCGGGCCAGCGCGAGCGGAGCCATGGCGGCGACCAGCTTGACCGCGCCAATTGGGGCGAGCAGCCACTCCCGTCCTCGAAAGCCCTCTACCAGGGCTGTCCCCAGCGAGGACACGAGCAACGTCCCACCCGCAGCCCAGTAGAGACTGAACCCCGCATGGATCACCCCGAACGCGCTGGCTGCGACGAAACCTCCGGGCACACGCCTGGTGGTTGAGGCAACGCCACTCATTTTCATGGGCTCATGCTCGCTGACGTAGGTACGCGGGCGGCATCCGGTACCTCCCGGACCCAGACCCTGACCTGCCGACGCAGAATGCCCATGTCTCGTAGCCCGATCCGCTTGCGGCACAGGCGGCATGAGCACCTGGCGTGTCGCGCGCCCGATCGCGCCTGTCGCCGTCAGAGGTTTGCCGACATAGCTTTGATTGCGCGGTCGAGCCACTCGGCCAGGAGTTGGCGTTCGGGGTGGCTGAGCATGTCGAGTTGGGGTGCGATGGCTCGCAAAGCGACTGCGGCCTCGATCGGTGCTTGATGTGCGGGTTCTGGCGTGTCGGCAAGTATTCGGGTGAGTACGGCCTGAAGGATGCTCGGGGCGAGATCGGGATCGCGTTGATCGGGCGGGGTCGACAGCAGCGTGTGGATGGCTCCGATTCCGGCGGCCTGGATGAGGTCGACGGCGTGGTGTTCGCTGACGCGTAGCCGGCCGGTCAGTGCGATCCGGCGGATGCGGGCCTGGAGAACTTGTTTGCCGGATCGGGCCGCCGGCGAGTGCCTCACGCGATCCGGATCGCTCAACAGCCGGAATAGGGCCGGATTGGCGAGGCCGAAGTCAATTTGCATGGTCCAGCCATCGCGCAGCTCCTCGACTGGGTCGACGTCGGCGGCCGAGGCTGCTTCGACGATCTCGGCCTTCGCGGACACGTAGGTGGACATCACGTGTTCAGCCACCGCTTCGAGCAGGCCGTCCTTATCGCCGAACAGCCGGTAGATCGTGGGTGCCTGCACACCCGCACGCTCGGCGACGCCGCGGGTGGTGACCGCCACCGGTCCCTCTTCCTGCAGCAGGCGTGCAGCGACATCGACGATCCGAGCCCGGGTGTCCCGCCTGCTGGTCGCTCTGGTCACTTACCAACGATAACGCATGACTGCTTCCCGTGGTATACCATCGATACGGTGCGATTGATTCCGTCGATAACACAGGAGGTTGACCGATGATCATCATCACTGGCGCAACGGGCGCCTTGAACAGCGCCACCGCCGATCACCTGCTCACTCGCACGCCGGCCAGCGACGTCGCCGTAGCTGTCCGCGACCCAGCCAGGGCCCGCCGCTTCGCTGAGCGTGGCGTCGAGGTGAGGCGCTGCGACTACGCCGACCTCACGTCCCTGCCTGGCGCGTTCGACGGCGCCGACCAGCTGCTGCTCGTGTCCTCGAACGACCCAACGGGGGACACGGTCGAGCTGCACCGCGCCGCGATCGATGCGGCGGTGAAGGCAGACGTCGGACGGATTCTCTACACGAGCCACCAGGGGGCCGCACCCGACACCCCGTTCTTACCGGGGCGTCACCACTTCGCCACCGAGCAGCTGCTCGCCGAGTCCGGCATCGCCTGGACCTCGCTGCGCAACGGGTTCTACGCACACAGCCTGACGTGGCTGGCCGGACCGTGGCGCGAGACCGCTGTAATCGCTGTGCCCGCTGACGGGGCGGTGTCGTGGACCGCGCGCGAGGACGCCGCCGAGGCTGCGGCCGTCATCCTCGAGTCCGACGGCGCCTACAACGGCCCGACGACGATCACCGCGAACGCCGCGCCCACCTTCGACGAGATCGCCACAATGGCGGCCGAGCTGACCGGACAGTCGATCAAGCGAGTGGTGCTCGATCCGGAGGACTGGGTTGCCACGCAAATCGCGGCAGGTCAGCAAGAGTTCATGGCGCGCTTCTCGCTCAGCATGTACCAGGCCGCCAACGAGGGCTTCTTCGCCGCAACCGATCCGCTGCTCGGCACACTCCTCAGCCGCGATCCGCGAACTGTGCTCGACGTGCTCGCCGCACCGATCACCCATTAGACGTACGCACCCGCACGGCCACGCGGGTCCGTCCGACAGGGGGATCCGCTTGCGACGACGATTTGGCGGGTGCCGCCGGGCGCCTGGACGGCTTGATCATTCTCGCAAGCGGATCCGCTTACGGGACTGGCTGCTGCCCGCTGCGGCAGTGTCGGTCAGCATGTAGGGGTGGGGTTGGAGGAGAACAAGGCCTTGGTACGCCGGTACTACAACGAGGTGTTGACCGGCCGGGACCGGAGACTCCTTGCGCAACTGCTCGACCCGTCCTTCGTCAGCCATGTGTCTGGCGGTCCGGTCGTCGGCATTGAGGTCTACACCGCCGCGGTGGAGGCGACCCATGGTGCATTCGCGGACCTCGTGGTGACCGTCGAAGACCAGGTCGCCGAGCGGGACAGAGTCACCACCCGTTGGAGTGCGTCGGCCACCCATACTGGCAGTTTCGCCGGTGTCGCTGCCACCGGACGTCCGGTCACCGTCACGGGCATGCACTTCCATCGCATTGGCCAGGGTCGTATCGTTAAGCACTGGGAGGAACTCGGCCAACTCGGCCTCCTGCGACAGATGGGCGTTCTGGGCTATCCGCACCACCCACGGACGTCGTGAGGCGTGGCACAGATTCAGCCGCGTTTGGGTCTGCCGGGTCGACGTGCCGGCCTGCCGTTGCACCAACGGGGGAGGCCATCTCCAGTTTGTCAGCGCGCCATCACTTAAGGCACTCACAGCGGCGTTGATCCGCCGTCGGCTGACAGCTCGAGACTCCTCATCTACCGTACTGTCAGGCCGCGATGCCACGAGTGCTGATTCTGGGTAGTCCGGGAAGCGGTAAGTCTAGGCTTGCTCGTTCACTGTCAGCCTCAACCGGTGTCCGTGCAACTGACCTTGATGCCGTCGCCGCCATTGCATACAGAACCGGTCTGCGCCCACGACCTGTTGGGCCCCTCGTCCGAGAGGCCGCGCGGCTCGCCGGCCAGGACACCTGGATCGCCGAGGGAGTGTTTATCGGATGGACCGAGGCTCTGCGCGATCGAGCCAGCCAGGTGGTCGTCCTCAAGACGCCTTTAGTGCGCTGTCTCTGGAGGGTCGTTCGTCGCCACCTTGCGGCTGGCCTTCCCAATCAACATGGCGGTGTCGTGAGGCTCTTCCAATTCTGTTTCGAAATCGTGGATTATCACCGGAACCGAAACCCAGACGTTAGCTGGCCGGAGAACCCGGACCGCACGACTCTGGTCGCGACGTTGCGCTTCGCGTCGAAGGCTAATGACCGTCTGGCCGTGTTAGCGACACGGCACGACATTGACGAGTGGATGCGAGACATTACTGCACAGTCGACAGTGGGGCCTTGTTAGCCGTCAAGGGTCCGAGTGCGGCAGCCACGACATCTACGGCTTCCCAACCAGCCGGCCTCGTGGACGAGATCCTGCGTAACAAGGGCGATGGAGCGCTTCGTGGGGCTCTTCCTCGGCTTCTCGGCGATACAGCCGGTCGGCCTCATCCTCTCACCCGCCCCCGGGGGGAGCGAGAACGTGGCGCACTCAGGTCGAAACAGCAGCAAAACAGGGGGACTTATCGCGGAGCGCTGCTAGCACCGCCGAGCTCCGCACCTCGGACGGGGTATGAACTTTCCTGTAACCCCGGCTCGTATGAATAGGCAGACGCTGGCAGCCACCGTATCCAAGGAGTTCTGATGCACCGATTTCTCCTGCTGCCCCTTGCGGTCCTCGTCATTGCCGCATGTGGCAGCGGTTCGTCAGGGTCAGGCACCGCGGGCACCTCGGCGCCGTCCGCAACCACGTCGCCAACGCCCACGGCGCAGGTCGTGACGATCCACGAGTCCGAGTTCAAGCTTGACCCCGCGCTGGTGACCGTCAAAGCCGGCACGGTCACGTTCAACCTGATGGACGACGGCAAGTTCCCGCACGATCTGCACATTGCGCCCAAGGGCACCACTAATGAGGTCGGTGCGGCTCAGCGAATGACGGCTGGGGGCACGACCAGTTTCACCGTCACGCTCCAGGCGGGCAGTTACGATATGTGGTGCGCGGTTGATTCGCACCGGCAACAGGGGATGCAGGGAACCATCACCGTCACCTAAGCTGGGTCGCGGCCGCCACGGTAAGGCAGTCCGGGTCGGGGCGCGCGGCCGGGCCGAGCCACAGGACGAACTCCGGGGGCGGCTCTTCGCGGTCGGGCCGGTCACATGGTCGTCCTCAAGGATGCGCCGAGCGATGGGTTTGCCTCCCAGCGCCGCCCGCTGAACCCTGGTGCTCGAACAAATGTTTGGCTAGACTGCGCGCGATGGCCCGGGCTGGCGAGGCGACGATCCTCCACGCGGACCTCGACGCCTTCTATGCGTCAGTCGAGCAGCTGCTCGACTCCTCGCTGAGCGGCAGACCGGTTGCGGTAGGTGAGGGAGTGGTCCTCGCCGCCTCTTACGAGGCCAAGGCGTTTGGGATTCGAGCCGGGATGCCAGGCTGGATGGCCCGGCGGCTGTGTCCAGACCTGCGCTTCGTCGGCGGCCACTTCGATGAGTACCAGCGCCTCGGCGATCAGGTCATCGACGTTCTCCGCGACTTCACGCCGCTGGTCGAGCGGATCTCGATCGACGAAGCCTTCATGGACGTTGCTGGGACTGAGCACCTGTTCGGCTCGCCCGGGGAGATCGGCGCGGCGATCCGCAGGCGGGTGCGGCGTGAAATCGGGTTGGCCGTGTCTGTCGGCGTGGCGCGAACGAAACACCTCGCCAAGATCGCCTCGCAGACAGCGAAGCCGGATGGTCTGGTCCTGGTTGAGCCCGACCGCGAGCTCGAGTTCATGCGTCCCCTGCCGGTTGAGCTGATGTGGGGCGTCGGGCATGTCACGCTTGCTCGGCTGACCAGCGTGGGCATCCGCACCATCGGCGACCTGGCTGCTACTTCAGATCCCGTGCTGAGGCGCATGCTCGGTCGGGCAGTTGGGAACAAGCTGAGATCGTTGGCCACCAACACAGATCCTCGCCGAATCGAAACCACCCGGCAGGTGGCATCGGTCGGAGCACAGTCTGCGCTTGGCCGCCGGCGGCCCACGTCCGGTCTGCTTCGGTCCACGCTCGGCTACCTCGCCGATCGTGTGGCGGGCCGGCTGAGGGCGGCGGGTCGATCTGGGCGCACCATCACCGTCAGGGTGCGCTTCACGGGGCTGCGCTCGGTCACCCGGTCCCTCACGTTGTCCAGCCCCATTTCCGCTTCACTCACCCTTACCGAGCTGTCCGCCGAACTGGCATGGGCAGCTCTTGCCGACCATCCGCGCGAGCACGAGATCACGCTCCTGGCTGTGTCGGTCTCGCAGCTGGTGGACGATTCCATCCTCCAACTCCAGCTGCCCCTCGGCCTGGGCGTTGATCGAAGCCGGCCGGGAACCGCCTCAGGTTCGGCACGTTGGGCTGTCGACCGAGCGGTGGACGCGATCCGAGACCGGTTCGGGCGGGATGCGGTGGGCTACGCGACTGTCATGTTCTCCGAGGGCGGACGGGTGCCCGAAGCGTTTAGACAGCTGGCCGAGCGGTCGGGCGGCCGTCTGGGTGGCCAGGGCTAGCTGGATCTACATTGGCCAGACTCGCGCCAGCGCGCGAGCGTCGACCCGGCAGACGGCGGGTGTCAGCGATCACCACGACCCGCCACCCAAGGAAAGTGCCCGCAGGGCAGCTCGGGGCTGTGACTCCGTGGACAGGCGGGTCGGCAAAATGAGGGGGATGGACCTACGAGCCAGGGCGCTGGCCTCTGCCAGCCTGTTTGCCCTCCTGGCACTGGTGATGCAGTTCCTGCTGGGCATGGCCGTCAACCTATTCGTGACGATCCCTACCAGCCACCCCGGCGCTAAGCCGCCGGAGTACTTCGGCGGCGTGGTGGCCAGCGTCACCTGGGCAGTGCTGCAGGGGCCGCTGCTGCTCCAACTCCACGCCGGCTTCGGGCTGGTGCTGGTTGTGGGCTCCGTCTACTTGCTGATCCAGGGCATCCTCATGAGGCGGGGGAGCCTGGTGACGGCGACAGTTTTCGGCTTCATCGGCACGCTCGGCGCGGGCTTCAACGGGGGCAGCTTCCTCAATTACAACGAGAACTTCAGCTCGATGTTGATGGCGGCAGGCTTCGCGGTCGCCGTCGTGGCCTACCTGTTCGCTCTCTACCTATCCCTTCAGGTGTCACCGGCTCGGCAGGTGGTCTGAGACCGGCGGGGGCTGCGGGTCTAAGCGCACCAGTCGCACGGTCGCTACCGGTAGATCCAGAAATCGCCCTAGACAAACCGCAAGGATCAGTAGCGGTACCCCATGTCTTCCATCACAGAGGTGCTCGCCCCTGGCCTGGAGGTGGGGCTATTGCTCTGGGTACTGGCCGGGATATTCTCCCAGGTACGCACGCATCACTCCGGGATCGGTCTGGGCCCTCCTCAATGCCTCGACTCCCTGACCCTTGAGTAAACCGATGCGGTAGGTCCGACGACGAATCGCCGCGGGCAGGTTCTCCTGGGGTGTCTGCGGCGCCTGGCTCACACTTGCGGCCGCTCCTGCAATCCGATGGCCCACTGCAGTTGGATCCTCACCCGGCCTGAGGACGACTGTCAGGAACGGGGGCCCATTCGGGTCGGGGGTGGGAGCGCCCGGAGGCACGTAGGGCTGGCTCGAAGGCGCTGAGTTCTGCGAACCAGTCATCCGGCTGGGCGAACCACAGGATGTGGCGGTGACCGCCGCAAGAACCATCAACCAGGCAGCCAACGCCCGCAGCCGCCGCACCGAAGCGGTCACTGATTGCAAGTTAGCCGGCGGGCTATCGCACATGATCGGATCCGCTTGCCCTTCCCCCAAATGCTACGCCTGCGGACGGTGGATGGGCCCCGCCCCTGTGGCGGAGCCCATCCCGAGTCAGAACCCGGTTTACCTGGCTGTAGCCGAAGTGTGCAGGGTCCGAGGGTGCGCGGTCGACGTGTGCGCGATCTGCGGAGCTGCGGATGAGAGCGACCCACCGCGCACTGCTGCGACGTCCTCGGGGACTGTGAACATCGCCTCATGGAAGTTCTGCGGTCCGGTACCCGCCACAGCTCTTGCGAATACAGGGGTTGCGGTGCGGGCAGCAGGTGCGATCGAGGTCGAGATGTAGTCCCCGACCATGCGACCCTGAGTGGTCAGGGGCAGCCAGCTCAGCTTCATCGGGCCAGCCAAAGTCTCTGGCGCACTCCAACTGTCGCCTCCGTTGGTGGAGGTGATGAAGCCGACCTCGAGCTGGCAGGTCGCCTCAGAACAATTGGCCTGGGGGTAGAAGTAGTAAGTCAGCGCCAGGCGGGCGTGGGCGCTGGGCGAGCTGCGGTCTACAGCGAGCCCCGGTATGAAGTAGTCGGCACCGCTGCCGACGCGGTTCGTGGGGACTCTGTGGACGGGTGACCAGACCAGGCCGTTGTCCGAGGTGCTGAAGATGATGTCGCTCGAGGAACACTGGCCCTCGAAACGGCAGTCGGACCACGCTAGGTAGATCCTGCCCGACCCGTCGATCTCCGCAGTCGGCAGCGGCAGGCCGGCGCGAATATTACCGTTCGGCACGTGAAATTCGGCTGCGGAGATGAAGGTCGAACCTCCCCAGCTGAGACCTCCGTCCGTGGAGATGAAGTCGGCCATCACGCCGGCGTTGAGGTTGATGTAGGGAACGACTACCGCGCCGCTCGGCAACACTATCGGTTGGCCGCCGATGCCGCTGGGCTGATCCACCGGGGTCTTGGGTGCGCCCCAAGTCAGCCCCCCATCGGTGGAAGTGCTCATCTGCTCCAGGTCGAGGACGGAGTTGTTGTCGTATTCGGTGTAGCAGTTGCCGAAGAACTGACTGGTTGGAGTGTTGTCGCAAACAGACCAATTCTTGTCCAGGAACTGCTGCGCGGTGGTCCCACGCACGTCCACGGGCACAGGGTTGCTCCAGGTGAGGCCGCCGTCGGTGGAGCGGCTGACCAGGAGATCGACACCTGGGCCGCCGCCGGGGCCCAACAGACCGAGATACGAGATTATCCAGACGTCATCCCGGGAGTCATAGGCGACTGAAGCGTCGCTCACGGAGAAGTACTTACCCCTTGGCGTTGAATTGGCAGTGGTACCCGGCAAGAAGCCGTGCTGCCAGGTCAGTCCGGCGTTGAGGGAGGTGGCCCAACCGATGTTGCTAGCACCCCCGTTGAAGACCCGGCCGACCTGAAAGGTTGAGACGACGGTCTTACCGAAGGCGAAGGTATCCGGTTCAACCTGCGTCCGGTGTTGAGCCTGGGGGTTCGTGTACGGATCACTACTGATCTGGACCAGTTGATCGGCAGCCGCAAACGCGGGGACGACCGACACCAACCCAACGGTGGACAATGCGGCCAACAAACCAAGGGCGCGTCCAGCCCATTTTGGTTTGGCTAAGGCGCCGACGACTTTGAACGAGCGGACCACACCAAGCGTTGGAACTTCAGTCATGCATTCCTCCTCGTCCTGCCACCCGGCCGGCAATGCTTCGCTCGCAGGACTCGTAGGCGACTGGCGGATCCGACCCTGATTGGTGACACCGCCGGCATAGCCCACCCCTCGACTGCGCCGCGGAAGCGGCCCTCCCTGCAACAACTCATATTCTGGCGACCGGATGGCCGGCCGTCAAGCTGCCGCTGCGCTAAGCCGTAGTTCGCCGGGGCCACCGTCTGCGTACGCTGGCGCACGCGCCGGCTCGCCACGACCGGCAACCTCAGTCGACCTGAGCGCCGCAGGTGATGTTGATGCAGTCGCGGTCATTGCCCGAGCCCAGTTCGAGGCCGCGAACATCCCGACATTCCCCAACGTCCTCAAGGGTCGCTGCGCGGTTCAGCATCGTCCGCGCTGGATCGCCTCCGCAATCACCGCTCGCTCAGCCAAGGGTTCCGGGATCGACTCCGGCACGCCGGCGGTCTGCAGTGGCACCATGCGAATGCCATATGGCCCGAGCTCGCAGGCCAGGTTCTTTCGGAGCGCTTCCGGGACCTGCAGGGCCTACACGACGAGTAGATGCCTCAGAGCTGCTGGACGGTCTAGAATTGCGCCTGCATCGACAAGGCTGATCCGACCGTCGTGTGTTTGGCGACTCGCAGCCACATGTGGGATGGCCCAAGCAAGAATAGGAGTACCGATGGCTAAGCAGAATCGAAGGAAGTCGGCTAAGAAATCGACCAGTGGGAACCAGGCCAAGGTAATCGCTCAACTGAGGAAGGAGGTAGACAAGCTCGCGAAGCAGCGCAAACGGGTCGACGAGCTCAGTGCTCAGATCGACCAGCTCAAAGCAGCCGCCATCGCTACAGCTGAGCAGGCCAGCACGCTGGCGGCTGAGGCAACCAAGAGCGCTGGGGCGGCGACGGCCGGATCCGCCGGCTCGACGCCCAGGCGAGGCACCCCCCGCCGAACGGTGGCAGCCCCCAACCGCCAGTCCGCCGATGGAGCCTCGACGGCTGCCGCCGGACGCACACGACGAACTGCGCCGGCTAAAACCGCGACACCCCGCACGGCGCGCCGGCGCACGCCGGTTGCGGCAGCTGGCGGCACAGTGACTCGCAGGCGACGAACTGCCGGGTCAGCGCCGGCGAATCCAGCCGCCACTGCGAGCGAGCCGCAGTCGGCTTCAACCTCCGCAGACCACTTGCCAGGAGGCCTGTAGGCTTCCGTCGATCGGCGGCCAAGGAGTTAGCGACTGACCGCTGAGGCAGCGGCACAACGCGGCAGCGTCAGTGAATGCAGGGTCGCCTCTCCAATTGCGAGCCGTCAGGACTAGCGCTGGGCGGCATTCGTGCGTGCCACGCGCTCTAGATGGGAGGTCAACATGGACCAACAGGGCCGGGAGCAGGCGTTCATGAGCGCGCTCGTGACACAGCATTTCGACCTACGCTCCGCCGCCAGCGCCACCATCAGCGAGAGCAGCAGCCGTGCGTCCCTCTACCTCTTCTCCCTCTCGAGCGCGCTCGTGGCGCTCGGGTTCACTGCTCAGCGGGCGGAGGCATTCACCATATTCGCTGCCGCCGTTCTGCCCGCAGTCTTCGTGCTTGGGCTCTTTACGTTCGTTCGCGTCTGTGACACCGCAGTCGAGAACGTGATTGCCTTGCGCTCGATCGTCCGCATCCGTCGGTTCTATTCGAGCCTGACACCAGAAGCTGGTCGCTACTTCGACGTTGGTTCCCGAGCCGATGACACGGAAGCCGTTATGGACGCCATGGCGACCAATCGGTCCTGGGTCGGAGTCCTGTTCACGACCGGGACGATGATCGCCGCGCTGAACAGCATGGTCGCCGGCGTGGGCGTGACATTGCTTCTAAACGCCACCCTGCAACCCAACTCTTTGTTCATAGCGGTGGGGACCGGCGTCGCGCTGGTGCTGGTCGTCGCTGCCATCGTCTACCAGTGGCGTCGATTTCTCACGCTTTTCGCGTAGTGCCAACTGACTCCGCCGGACAGGAAGACTCTGGGTCAGTTCTTCAGCTCCAGGTCCTGCTCAACGAGGGCCGGCGGGCGGCCTGATCGGCCGCTGGTCCACGCCTACCGGTCCGTCAGTCAACTAGGCGGCCCCCTGCGAGACGTAGCGATACCCTCCGGGAGCTTAGAGCCATTGTGGGTCGGCCAGGGCCTGCCGTGACGCGGAGAAGATGCCGCTCGTCGCATCAGCCCCAACTGGTTGCGCACCAAGCAGCAGTCCGCTGTTGAAGAAAGAGGTCGCGAGCGACCGCAAAAGAGGCCACCGGAGACGAACCGAGCCCAGCAGGCACAAGCCTGCTGGGCCCAGCGGTCATGGCGATTGGGCTGATCAGTCGATCAGATGCGACGACCTGCGGCGCCAGACCAGAAAACCAGTGCTGGTGGCGGACACGAGCAGCAGAACGGCGACAGCCAGCAATGCGGTGCCACCGCCATTGACCGGAGGCTGACCGGGGCCGGCTCCAGTGACCGGGAGACTCGGGGGTGCGGTCGGGGTTGCTGTGGGTGCGGGAGTGGGCGCAGGAGTGGGCGCAGGAGTGGGCGCAGGAGTGGGCGCAGGAGTGGGCGCAGGAGTGGGCGTAGGAGTTGGCGGGGGAGCCGCCGTGCAGGCCTCATCGCTGTGGGCCTGAGAGATGGTGATCGTCCCTCTGATAACAGCGTTCAGCAGGCCGGTGACGGGGAAGTCGACTACGAGAGCGCTGACAGTTCCGGCACTGTCGGTGGGGGGAGTGCCGGATCCTCCCTGGGCGTTCAAGGTCACGGTGGCGATCAGCGCGCCACCGACACCCAGAACAGGAATCACTGTGTTGGGGGCGGGGTTAGTCGGGATGGTCACTGTCACTGTCCCGATGCGGAGCGTGGCTACGCTGGAAGCCAGCGTCGGCACACCGCAGTTGACAACGCCGGAATTAGCGTTCAGAACGGTGGCAGCAAGCAGGCCGGTCGGGAATGCTCCTCCTGGGAGGAGCGTGACGGCGGCGACCTGCGACGTGGACGTAGCCGTAGTGCCGCCTCCATTCGTCTGCTCAAGAACTACGTTGACAGTACCGAGGCCCGCGGGCAGGGTTACTATGCCAACCCCCCCATTCAACGTGCCGCCCGCAGGCGGTAGCGCACCCGTGTAGCTAATCAGCTGATCAGTGACGGCGACAGTGCCGCCTACGAGGCTGACTCCGGTCAGGCCGACCGCGTACGCGTTGCCCGAATAGGAGGTGACCGCGGCTTGAGCCGGGATAGCAGCAAACGACGCCGCCAAGAGCCCAACAACTGCCGATAGGCCGAACAAAGGAAGACGGCGCCGACTAAGACTCGATCGCACTGGCAGTACCCTCAATGAGAAGCGGACGTCGGCGCCCTTCCCCCCATCCGGGAGGATAGCACACCTGTCATGCGCGGATGTCATAGAGACTGGGCGGATGTCCTAAGACATTGCGCGAACGACCTGCCGACGATTTTCATTCACGAGCGCTTTGGCCACTTCTCCCGCCGGCCCAGCGGCCGGCTAATGCATTGGCCGGGGAAAGCCGCGGAGCTAGAAACCAGCACGACATGCTGCGAGGGAAGAATTGGCGTAGCCGTGATCTGCCCTGGCCGCGGAATCTTTCAGAGGTTCTGGACTGAAAGCAGCGTCCGTGCCTATCGCAAGGTTTCTGAATCAGTAGTAGCCGCATCAGCGGCTCGTGTCGGTCGCGCGTCCGATCAGGCTGAGCGCGATTGAGGTGGCAATCTGGGGATTCTCCTGCAGCCGGCGCAGGGAGTAGGCGTACCAGTCGCCGCCGTAGGGCACGTAGATGCGCACGCGATGCCCGGCGGCAACCAGCCGCCGGCGGAGCGGCTCAGCCACCCCCATCAGCATCTGAAACTCGTACTGGTCCCTGCCCCGCCCGTGATGTCTGACGATCTCGAGCGAGCGCTCCGCCAGCCAGCGGTCATGGGTGGCGATGCCGACATAACAGGCCGCCTGCAGCAGGCGATCGAGCAGCCGCAAGTAGGCGATGCGGATCTGATCGAAGTCCTGGAGGGCTACGGCAGGTGGCTCCTGATAGATGCCCTTGCAGAGGCGGACCGAGATTCGCTCCCGCAGCAGTCGCTCGATGTCATCAGGGCTTCGGCGCAGCCGGGCCTGGATGACGGCGCCGACGTTGGCATGCTCGTCGTGCAGCTCGTGGACGAGCTCCAGCGTGCTGGACGTGAAGTGGGACTCCTCCATGTCGACTCGCATGAAGCGGCCGTGCTCGGCGGCCGCGGCTGCCACTTCGCGCAGGTTCTGGAGGCAGACCTCGCGGTCCACGGCTAGCCCGAACGCCGTGGGCTTGACGGAAACACCGGCCGGCAGTTTCTCCTCCGCGAGGCGCTGGATCGCCTCCCTGTAGGCTGCCTTGGTGGCAAGTGGCTGTTCCCGGCTGGTAACGTGCTCGCCGAGCAGATCCACTGTCCCCAGGCAGCCTCCGGCGCTGAGCCGGCGGACTGTGGCAAGGGCGTCCGCCAGAGTCTCGCCGGCGATATACCGTTCGGAGACCCGCCGCACAATCCCGCGAGGCAGCAGCGGCACCGTGCTGGCCATCGCGCGGTCGAGCAATCGAGGCATGCCTGAAAGAGGTTAGCGCCTGGCCCCGGCGGCTTGCTTCGGGCGGGAGCGTGCAGTATCCTGCAGGACGTGCCCAGGCAGCCGCTCAGGCGTGCGACGGGCCCAATCAAGAGCGAAAGGATGTGATTAGTCGTTGAAGGTAGTCGTCAAGGATCCAGAGGAGTTCGAGCAGGCGCTGCGCGAGTTCCGCCGGAAGGTCCAGGAACAAGGCCTGGTGCGTGAGATGCGCCGTCGGGCGCATTACGTGCCGCCCGCCGAGGCCCGCAAGATCAAGAGCCTCCGCGCCCGCCGCCGCCGCTCCCGCTAGCAAGCCCTCTGAGCGCGGGACCGAGAGCCTATAATCGAGTAGTTCGGTGGCTACGGCGGAGGGGAAACACCCGTTCCCATTCCGAACACGGCAGTTAAGCCCTCCTGCGCCGATGGTACTGCCGCGGTAACGCGGTGGGAGAGTAGGTCGTTGCCGAGCATCTAAACCCCGTCGCCCGCGAGGGTGGCGGGGTTTTTCGCCACGGCCTCAGTCGCCCTCCGCGGTGACCAGCGCCTCAGTCGTCCTCCGCCGTGACCATCTCTGGCCGCAACCCAGGCAGAAGGAGCAGCCAGCGCAGCGCGAGCGCGCCCAGTAGGAGCAGGACGGCTGTCAATACGTCCCCCACCACCTGACCGATGCCAGCGTGAAAGAGTGTGATCAGCGCGGCCTCCAGCGCACAGGCGGCGGCCAGAATCGGGATGAAGACCCGATCGTGGACGGCCATGAAGAACTGGATCAGCAGGTTGTCGAGGCTCAGCCCGAGACCAATCAGGCCCACTAGGACGAGGTAGGGAAGGCCCTCCTGGAGGCCCGGGCCAAACAGTGCCAGCACGAGCCAGCCGAAGAGCCAGAACCCTCCGATGGCGCACACCCCCAAGAGACCCATGATGCCGCCGGACATCAACAGCAGGCGGCCGGGGTGATTCTTGCTCGCCACCGCCTCCACCACCCGGGGAAACAGCACCTGGCTGACGCTGAGCGTGAGGAAGTAGACGATGGTGCCCAGCTTGTTCAGGACGCCGTACACCCCTGCCGAGTGCTTGTTCAGGAAGTGGGCTGAGAGGACCACGTCCACGTTGTAGAGAAGCAGGATGCCTGCGGTACCGGCAGCTGCTGTGAGGGCGAAGTGGACCATGGTCCGCAGCTGGGCTTGCTCCGGCGCCAGCCGCAGCACATTGCGCAGCGAGTACAGACCAAGCAGGATGCCCCAGGCGGCCCCCGCGACCAGGGCCAACGCCGCCCCGTTGACGCGGAGGCCGAGCACAAGCAACAGCGTCAGGCCGCCCGTTCTGACGGCGAGCTCGCTGGCCAGGTTGGCCGAGAAGCCCGTGAAGTGCTGACTGCCCTGGAGCAGGCCGCGGGGAATGGCGAGGTAGGAATAGGCCACCATGGCCAGGGCGGTCCAGAGCAGCGGCAGGGGCGAATCGAGATTGAGAAAGCGAGCGGCTGGTCCAGCGAGCAGCGCAGCGCCGACCAGAAAGAGCAGTGATGGCGGAGCCAGGACCAGTGCTGCGCGTCGGGCGATGTAGGGGAGACTGCCGGGGCGGCCCTCAGCCTGAAGGTGCGCGGCATAGCGGGCCAGGACGACGGTCAGGATCTGGTAGGCGGTCGTGCCGACAGTGAAGACCGCCACGATGGCGGCGACCTCGCCGTACGTGCGCGGACCCAGATACCGCGTGGCTATCGCGTGGTAGACGAAACCACCTATTCCGGCGCTGAACCCGCCGAGAAACAGGATCAGATTCTGGCGGACGAGCCGGCTGTGGCGCAGGCGGTCCAGCCGCGGTATGGGAGACCGGCGCGTGATTGACTCGGTGGGGAGGCTCACGCGGAGTCAAGAGTTTACCCACGCCGCCGAGGGCTAACCCGACGGCCCCTGGTTATCCTTGGCGGGCATGTCCGCGGGTAAGCCGCTTGTTTCAGCCATCGTCGTCGCCCAGAATCAGCGAGCGCGGACGGTGGCCTGCCTGCAGGCGTTGAAGGACACTGCCGACATCCCGCTGGAGGCAATTCTGGTCGACAGGTCGTCCAGTGACGGGACAGTTGAGGCCGTTCGGGAAAGGTTTCCGATCGTCAAGATCGTCCGCCGACCGGCCGACAGCAGCTTCGGCGTGGCCGGCAACGCGGGCCTGGCTCTGGCGGAGGGTCGCTTCGTGCTCCTACTCCAGCCGAGCGTCACAGTCGGGCCGGGCTGCGTCGGCAAGTTGGCCGACTTCCTGCTCACCCGACCTGACATGGGGGCAACTTGCCCGCTTCTGGTCGATGAGCAGGGCGAGCTCGACCTGGAGGCTCGACGGGCTTTTCCGACTCCGGCGCGCAACGTCGGCGCCGCCACGGGCCTAAACCGCGTCTTCCCCAACAGCCGCTTCGGGGGCGGCCGGCCGGGCGGTGGCGGCGAGGCTCATGAGATAGACGCGGGCAGCTCCGCCTGCCTGCTCGTGCGCCGGGCGGCGGTCGACCGGGTGGGCTTCCTCGACTCCGACTACGGCCAGGAGGGAGCGGACCTGGACCTCTGCTACAGACTCAGGGCTGGCGGCTGGAAGATCTACTTTGTGCCTCAAGCGCACGCGATCCGAACGCCGTTGAATCTGCCCAAGACTGAAGTGAGGAGCGAGCTCTGGGCCCGGCACCGGTCACTCTGGACCTTCCACCACAAGCACTACGCAGCCAACCTCTCGGCCTTTCCCAATGGGGTCGTGTGGCTGGCAAACTGGGCTCGCTGGCTGTATGAGGTAGTTCGCTTGGAGCTGAACGGCCAAGTCCAAGCGGCCCAGCGGCGGCAGGCTGAAGGGCGGAGTTCACAGGAGCGCGCTCCCCAGCCCCAGCCGCAGCCGCCGGCGGCGATTGCCGGGCCGACGGTGCTCGCCGGGCCGACGGTGCTCGCCGCACCGGACTCGCCACCGTCAGGAGCTCAAGCGGAGTCACCACCGTCAGCAGTCCAGGCAGTGGCCGCCGGCCTGCCCCAGGGGCGATCAGATTCTTCGCCCGTGGCTGCAGTGCCACCGGTCGCATCGAGAGGCGAGGCGGGTCGAGCACAGGTGCCGACCGCACCCCTCAGACCGGCTGGGAGACGGACTGGTGGGCGGTACAAGGCGCCCGACCGCGCCCAGACCGGCGGTTCGCCGGTGCCCCGGAATGTCTCGGAGCAGGCTCCGCACGGGCCCGCCGTGGAGCCGGCCGACGAAGCATGGCCGGAAGGGCGGCCGCCGGCGGATGACCTGCCTGCCGGGCTCTAGCCTGCTAGCCGAGAGTGCTGGTCGGGGTGACCGCGAGGATCTAAAGAAACCTCACCTGGCCTTGGTCCAGATGTCGCCGTCTTGACCTCGCCGCCCCTGGGCGATCTCGACCGAATATCCGTCGGGGTCGAATCCCCTCATCACGCGCTCCCAGGGTTCGTCGTGCGGCGGCTCGTCAAACGTCATGCCCCTGGCGGTCAGTTCCTCGTAGAGGGCGTCGAGGTCATCGGTAGTGAACTCGATGTGGATCGCCTTCGTCTGGTTCGAAGTCATCTTCTTGGCGCCTTTCTTGCGCGCCTGCTCGACTGAAAGCAGCCCGATGGTCCCACCGAGCTCTCCGCCAACCTTGATCAGGGCGAATGCCGGCCCCGGGTGGTAGGCCACTTCGAGCCCCAGGGTTCCGCCGTAGAACTCGACCGACTTCGCGACGCTGGCGACGGTTAGTGTCAACCCCTCTAGGCGCAGCTTGTCTTGCATCCCAAACCTCCAACTGCACTAACTGGTCAAGGGGTCCAACCGACCTTCTAGGATCAGAACGCGGTCTCGTCTTTGGCGTCCTCTGCCGGGGGGACCGGGCGCAGCTCGATCCGGCTCTTCGCCTCGCTCAGCCGCTGTTCGCACACTCGGAGGTAGACACGCGCCTCGTCCACGGCCGTCAGGGCGTCCTCCAGAGAAAGGTTCCCATTCTCGAGCGCCTGGAGCTTCTCATCGAAGAGCGCCAGCGCCCTCTCGTAAGGCAGTTCCTCTGGGCTCGTCACGGCTTAACCTCATCCACTCGGGCGGCCAGGGAACCCGCCGCCAGCCTGACCGAAATGGGGGCACCGGACGCCGTTTGTCGGGCCGAAACAAGTACGCGGCCTGAGGCGTCAGTGGTGATGCTGTAGCCGCGGCTCAGCACAGCTTCGGGACTCAGAGCCTCCAACCGGCGCCGCTGCTGCTCCAGCGCCTGGGCCGAGCGTGCCAGCCGGTCGGCGATGCTCCGGTCGACCCGCTCCTGGCCGCGGCGGGTCGCCACCGCCGCGGCCCTGGCGTCGACTGTCTGACGGCAGGCGGCCTGCAGCCGTTGTCGTCGGTCAGCCGTGGTGGTAGCCCGGACCGCCAGCTGTCGCGGCGCTGCTGCCGCCAAGCGCTCCTGGCGTCGGGCCAGTTCGGTCTCCGCCCGCAGCAAGCGGACCCCTAGGAAACGAACCACGCGAGCGATGCCGCCGCGCGCGGCAAGGGCCTGGAGGCTGCCGCTCAGCGTCGCCTGGGCCATCCGCTCGAGGCGCGTCAGTTGATCTCTGAGGTGCCGGTCTCGGAGCTCAAGCTGCCGCGCGGGGCTGACCGCAGTCAGCTGCCGGCGGCAGCTCTCGAGGCGCTGGAGGCGTGGCTGCAGCGCAGCCGCCGCCAAGCGCTCGAGGCGATCACTGCCCTGGCTCACCTCCCGCACCCGCGCCTCGAAAAGCGCGTCCAGATATCGCTCCAGGCGCAGCCGGCTTCGTTCGAGGTCGGCTGAGAGCCTGGCCTTATCGGGCACCACGCGATTTGCCGCCGCGGTGGGCGTCTGGCACTCAACATCAGCCACCAGATCGGCCAGCGTCCGGTCCGAGGTGTGCCCGAGCGCGGTTACCACCGGTAGCCGAGAGCGCAGGATTGCCTGCACGATGGGCAGGGTGTTGAACGGATAGAGGTCCTCAAAGCTGCCGCCGCCCCTGGCGACCACCACGACCTCGGCCCGTGCCTCCTGGTTGCAGCGATCCAGCGCTGCGGCCACGCTGCCAGCCGCCTGACCGCCCTGCACCTGCGCGGGATAGACAAGGATCGTCATCTCCGGAAAGCGCTTCTCGATGGTGACCTGGAGGTCATGGATCACAGCCCCGCCGGACGAGGTCACCAAGGCCACAGCCCGCGGCAGAAACGGGAGCGGCCGCTTGCGTTCGAGGCGAAAGGCGCCCTGCGCTTCCAGCTTCCGCTTCAGGGCGTCAAGCTCCGCGTGCATCCGGCCGATGTCGTCGTACTGCACCCAGGCCGCGACGAACTGCAGCTTGCCGAATCTGGGCGAGAACTGCAGCCGTCCGCCGACCAGGCAGGTCTCGCCGTTCTTGGGCAGGGCGTTGAGCGCGGGTGCAACAGCGGCGGACAGGAACACTGACAGCTGGGCCAGCTCGTCCTTCAGCGTGAAGAAGTAGTGGCCATTCGACTGGTTGAGGCCGCTAACCTCACCCTTGATCAGGATCGGGTGACGCCACTCGCCGATCTTTTCTCGGATCCTGTCGGCCGCCCGGCCGACTGTGATCCAGCCGAGTGCCTGCCAGTACGCATCGGGTTGGCGGTAGGTCGGATCGCCCTCAAAGAACGGCAGCGCCATGCTCTGGACCCTCTGGACGGGAGCTCAGCCGCCGATCTGCGACATGCTCTTGGCGGGCGCCTGGTAGGAGCTGTCAGAGATGTGCAGCGCCCCCCCTTCCTCCTTCTGCCAGACAGCAGCCTCGATCACGCGCGCCAAGCTGTCATCCGACGCGCCCTGGCGCATCAGATCGCGCAGGGGCGTCTCCCGCATTGAGAAGAGGCAGGTCCTGAGCCCGCCCTCGGCCGACAGACGCAGCCGGTTGCAGGAAGAGCAGAAGGCGTCCGAGACCGAGGAGATAAAGCCCACGCCGCCAGGCGCTCCATCAGCGAACTTGAAGCTCTGGGCGGGAGCTGCCTTGCCCTCTTGGGCAGGCACCAGCGGGAAGAGGTCCTCGATCTGCTCCTGCAGGCGGCGGTTGGGCACCACCAGGTCGCTGTTCCAGCGGCCCTGGCCGTCGAGCGGCATGTACTCGATGAAGCGCACCTCGTAGCCGCGCTCGCGGGCCAGCCGGGCGAAGTCGAGCACCTCATCGTCATTGACGCCGCGCATGACCACCAGGTTCAGCTTCAGCGGTCGTAGTCCCGCCTCCTCGGCCGCTGCCAGGCCGTCCATGGTGCGCGCAAAAGCATCCCGGCGGGCGATTTCGGCAAAGCGGTCGGCGTGCAGCGTGTCGAGCGACACATTGACCCTCTTCAGTCCGGCCTCGCGGAGCAACTTCGCCTTCTGCCGCAGCAGCACGCCGTTGGTGGTCATGGTGATGTCCAGGCTGGGATCGAGTGCGTTGAGCATGGCCACCAGCTCCTCGATGCGCACCCGAACCAGTGGCTCGCCGCCGGTCAGCCGGATGGTCCTGACGCCGTAGCGCTGGACGAAGATGCGCGTCAGCCGGTGAATCTCCTCGAAGCGGAGGATGTCCTCCCGAGCCAGCCAGCGCAGACCCTCGGCAGGCATGCAGTAGACGCAGCGAAAGTTGCAGCGGTCGGTGACCGAGATCCTCAGATCGTCAGCGACCCGCCCGAAGCTGTCACGCAGTGCTGCCGGCACGCTGGTGATGATACGTGCGCCTCTCAGACCGAAGCTGAAGCTGTAGGCGATACAGTCGAGCTCATGGATTACGAAAACCTGCTGGTGGAGCGCGAGGGCGCTGTCGCGGTCATCACGCTCAACCGGCCGAAGGTGTTGAATGCGCTGAGCCCGGCGCTGATCGCTGAGCTGACGCAGGCCCTGGACGCTTTCGACAGCGATCCACTGGTGGGCGCAGCCGTGCTGACCGGCGGCCCCAAGGTCTTCGCCGCCGGGGCCGACATCGCCGACATGGCGGATCGCACTCCCGTCGAGCAGGTGCAGCGAGACCAGACAGGGCGGTGGAGCAAGGTCACCTCGTTCGGCAAGCCGCTGATAGCGGCGGTGAACGGTTATGCGCTCGGTGGCGGCTGCGAGCTGGCACTGATGTGCGATCTCATCATCGCCGGCGACAGCGCCCGCTTCGGCCAGCCGGAGATCAACCTGGGCATCGTCCCCGGCGCCGGCGGCACGCAGCGCTGGCCGCGGACCGCCGGTAAGTACGTGGCCATGGAGGTGAACCTCGGCGGTCAGCCGATCAAAGCACAGCGCGCCTATCAGCTTGGCTTGGTGAACCGGGTGGTTCCGGCCGAGGTCACCATCCGCGTGGCCGTCCAGCTGGCCCAGCAGCTGGCCGCCAAGGCGCCCCTGGCAGCCAGGCTGGCAAAGGAGGCGGTCAACCAGTCGCTGGAGCTGCCGCTCAAGGAAGGGCTGGCGGCCGAGCGCAAGAACTTCTACTTCCTTTTCGCCACTGAAGATCAGAAGGAGGGCATGCACGCCTTTCTCGAAAAGCGCCAGGCGGAGTTCAAGGGC
This sequence comes from Candidatus Dormiibacter sp., assembly GCF_050999135.1. Classification (NCBI taxonomy): domain Bacteria; kingdom Bacillati; phylum Candidatus Dormiibacterota; class Candidatus Dormibacteria; order Candidatus Dormibacterales; family Candidatus Dormibacteraceae; genus Candidatus Dormiibacter; species Candidatus Dormiibacter sp. The sequence continues at coordinate 21,199 of NZ_JBPCPN010000034.1, forward strand.
AGATGACCGAATGAGCGAGCGCACCGAGACGCAAGCCGTGCTCGAGTACGAGGTGAAGGACGGAGTTGCCTGGCTCCGGCTCAACCGGCCGGAGAAGCGGAACGCAGTCAATGCCGAGCTGCGGGCGGCTCTGGCCGAAGCAGTTCGGCGAGCGGAGCGCGATTCCCAGGCGCGGGTGGTTGTGCTCATCGGCAGCGGAGAAGCCTTCTGTGCGGGTGCCGACGTGGTGGAGTTCCAGGAGGGCGCCAGCGCGGCCGAGCGGATTCGGGGGGAGTACGAGAGCATCCTGCTCGGGCTGCACGAAATGCCCAAGCCCACCATCGCCGCCCTGAACGGTGTCGCGGCCGGCATTGGAATGTCGATGGCGCTCTGCTGTGACCTTCGCTATGCGATCTCGAGCGCCTATCTGCGGGAGGCCTTTGTTCACATCGGCCTCACTGTGGACGGCGGCGCCAGCTGGCTGCTGCCCCGCCTGATCGGGGCCGGCAAGGCCCTCGAGCTCATGTATACAGGCGACGACCTGCCGGCCGAGGAGGCTGAGCGGCTGGGTCTGATCAACCGCATCCTGCCCGCCGACCACCTGGAGAGCTACGTCGCGGACTTGGCGGCTCGCTTGGCGACCGGACCCACGCAAGCCCTGGCCGCCATGAAGCGCTCAGTCAACCATGCAGCCAGCACGACGCTCGAGGAGGCGATCGACTTCGAGTTCCTGCTCCAGGGCGTGATGATGGAATCCGACCAATTCCGGCAGCGGGTTCGCGCCTTCGTCGAGCGCCGCCGCTAACTTATGCCAGCCCTGCAGGAGGCAGTGGTGGTGGCGTTCGCCCGAACGCCGATGGGTCGCTACGGCGGCCAGCTGAAGTCGGTGCGGCCGGACGATCTGGCGGCCCTGGCGCTCGGCGCTGCGGTGGGGCGCGCCAGCGTCGCGCCAGCCGAGGTCGACGACGTCATCCTCGGCTGCGCCAACCAGGCGGGCGAGGACAACCGCAACGTGGCTCGCATGGCGGCTCTGCTGGCTGGCTTCCCGGTCGAGGTGCCGGGGCAGACGGTGAACCGGCTCTGCGGCTCAGGCATGCAGGCCTGCATCAGTGCCGCTCGAGAGATCCAGTCCGGCAGCGCCTCAGTGATGGTCGCCGGCGGCGTGGAGAGCATGACGCGGGCGCCCTGGGTGATGGCCAAGCCGGAGGCTGGCTTCCCCCGCGGCCCGCAGACCGCCTTCGACACCTCCCTGGGCTGGCGGCTGGTGAACCCGAAGCTGGCCGAGATGTACGGCACGCTCCAGATGGGGGAGACGGCGGAGTGCGTGGCGGCCAGGTACGGGATCAGCCGGGAGGCGCAGGACGAGTTCGCCCTGCGCAGCCACCAGCGGGCGGTGGCCGCCCAGCAGGGGGGTGTCTTTGACGCCGAGATCGTTCCGGTCGAAGTACCCCAACGGAAAGCCGCTCCGCAGCTGCTGAGCCAGGACGAGGGACCACGGGCTGATGCATCGCTGGAGGCGCTGGCCCGTCTGCCGGTCATCTTTTCCAAAGAGGGAACGGTTACCGCTGGCAACGCCTCACCGCTCAACGACGGAGCGGCAGCTCTGGTGCTGATGTCTGCTGCCGAGGCGGAGCGACGTGGCCTGAAGCCGCTGGCCCGCCTCGTGGCAGCGGCCGCGGCAGGGGTGCACCCGGACTTCATGGGCATCGGCCCGGTGCCGGCCACGCGCAAGGCGCTGGCCCAGGCCGGTTTGGCAGCGAGTCAGTTGGACCTCGTGGAGCTGAACGAGGCCTTTGCCAGTCAGGCCCTTGCCTGCATCCAGGAGCTGGGCCTCGAGCCGGAGCGCGTCAACGTCAACGGGGGCGCGATCGCCTTGGGGCACCCACTCGGCTGCAGCGGCGCCCGCCTGGTCGGCACGCTGGTCAGCCAGCTGCAGACCCGAGCGAAGCGGTTCGGGCTCGCCACCATGTGCATCGGCGTAGGCCAGGGCATCGCCTCAATCTGGGAACGGGCCGGCTGAGGGACGGTACGGTCGGATGTGGAGCAGGCCGCAGGCTCCCACCAAGCCTGCTTCGTGGGGTGGCTCTGGGGCGGGCGGATCCTTCAGATTCGGCTGTCACGGGCCACAAGCTCAGCTGGTCGGTTCCCCCTGGCCCTGGGCCAGCTGGACGCTGGCGTCTTCCATCGTCTTGAGCACCTTCTGGCTGCGGTCGGGATCCGCCCACTGTGTCTGGAGGGCGGTGTCGGTGTAGGTCGGCTTCCAGGACGCGGCGACCAGCTTGTCGTCGTAGAAGGTGTAGGTCCCGATCACGCTGGTCCGGGTGTCCTCGGAGCAGTAGGTGCGGTAATCGCTGCCGATGCCAGGGAAGCAGTTCACCTGGTCAAACACATAGTTGCCGTGCGCATAGGTGATGAGGTGGCCGTGGTAGACCTCGACGCCCTGGACCCAATGTGGATGGTTACCGATCACGAGGTCGGCTCCGGCGTCGATGGCGAGATGACCCAGCTCGATCGGCTGGTCGGGGGCGATGCCAGGCGCGACCATCGGCTGCCGCTCATATTCCTTGCCCCAGTGGAACTGCACCACTACTATCTGGGCCAGCTGTCTGGCCTGCTGAATCACGGCCTTCAGCTGAGCTCTGTCCACCGAACCGTTCTCGACAGCCCGGCAGCCAACAAAGGCGATCTTGAGGCCCCTCACGTCCAGCACCACCGGCGGCCCCAGATCGGTGGTCACCTGCATGCCGTTCTGCTCCAGGAGCGCCTTGGTCTCAGTCACCGGCCGGCCGCTGTTGACGTGGTTGTTGGCCACGTTCACCACCTTGGTGCCGATCATCTGCAGCCCCTGGGTCCAGCGGGGATCGCCGCAGAAGTTGAGGCTCGGACGCCCGTCCGGCACGCAGCCCTGGAGCAGCGGCGACTCGAGGTTGATGTAGGTCACATCGGCGTTCTTCACGAAGTCGGCCGTCGGGCGGAAGGGCCACGCGTAGTCGCCCCGGCGGCTCGCCTCCAGGTTGACCAGCCGGGCCGGGATTACATCGCCGGTGGCGATCAGCGTTCGGATGTGCGAGGAGGTTCCCGGGGGGCCGCCTTGAGCGTGGAACAGGCCGGTCAGGGTGAGGGGCGCCTGCGGCGTCGGTGTGGGGGCCGGCGTGGCAGTCGCCCGAGTGGCGGCCGTTGCTCTGGGGGTCGGGCCGCTGGTCTGCCCGCCCCCGCACGCGCATGTCGTTAGGAGCAGCGTCAGGAGGACCAGCGCGGAGCTCCTCATGGCGGCCAGCTTAAGGCCAGGGTTGACGAGGAGCGGCGTCCTAACGCTCCACCACATCGACCAGGGGCAGCGAACCCAGGCGGCTGTCGGTGGTGACCAGCCGCAGCGAGAGTGAGGCCGCCAGCTCGACGTACAGCGCATCCGCCAGCCGCAGCCTTTGGCGCCTGGCCCAGGCGCCCGGCAGCAGTTCACTCACGGGATGACGTTCGAGCGGTGCCGCGGCCAGGTAGGCGAGCATAGTCTCGACAGCGTCGGCGTCAAGCTCGCCAGCCCGATGCAGGCGGGCCAGAGCGGAAAGCGCTTCCGCGTCGGTATGAGCGGGGACGTGCAGCTGGTGGCCGGCCAAGCGGGCCGCCACCGCCTCACCCAGGGCCTCACCCAGCAGAAGGTCGATAAGCGCGGAGGCGTCGACAACCGCCTCAGGCATGCTTGGTCGGAAGCTCGTCTCGAATCGCATCCAACGCGCTCAGCGCGCTCTCGTGCGTCGCCAGGTGGGGAGGCGCCGGCCGCAACCTGGCCAGCCAGGTGTCCGTGGAACGAGCGGCAAGGGCGCGGCGGATGGCTTCCTGGGCGACCGCCGACACGCCCAAGCCGGCCCGCCTGGCCTCTTCGGCCAGCTCGTCCGGAACGTACACGTTCAGCCTGGCCACCACACACACCCTACACACGTACCCGGCGGCCTTCCCGCACCTGACCAGCCGGTCCATTGGGCTCTGGACCGTGGTCGCGGCGCCGAGCCGTGCCACCGGCCGTGCCCCTACATTGAGGCGTGCTCTTGTCAGCGCCGGACTATGGCTGAGCGGGACCCTGTGGCGGTCCAGGCAATGTTCGACCGCATCGCTCAGCGCTACGACCTCAACAACAGCCTCCTCTCCGCAGCGTCCGACGCCCGCTGGCGGAGAACCACCGCGAAGGCGGCCCGGTTGGGTCCGCAGGCTCGAGTGTTGGACGTCGCCTGCGGCTCCGGCAAGCTGGCCGGCGCTCTGCAGCGGCGGGCGGCGGAAGGCTTGGTGGTGGGGCTGGACTTCTCGGCCAACATGCTGCGAGTGGCAGCTCGCAAACAGCCGAGCGTCTCCTACCTGCGCGGCGACGGGCTGAACCTGCCCTTCGCCGACCAAGTTTTCGACGCCGTAACGGTCGGCTTCGGCCTCCGCAATTACGCGGACCCGCTCTTGGGCCTGCGTGAGATGCGCAGGGTCGTAAAGCCTGGCGGACGGACGCTGGTGCTGGAGTTCGTGAGGCCGCCGCGCGGCCTTATCGGAGCGCTCTACCGACGCTACCTGCGCCATGTGCTGATCCCGGTCGGCGGCTGGATCTCAGGCGAGCGGCAGGCCTACAGCTATCTCACGGACACCGTCGACACCTACCGCACCCCTGAGGAGCTGGTCGAGCTCGGCCGCCAGGCCGGCTGGCGGGAGGTGGAACTGAAGCTGCTGACATTTCGCACTGTGGGGCTGCTCAGCGGCAAGGCCTGACCAGAGCCCCGACGAACGGCTGCAGTGATTTAGGCCACGCGGTCGACAGTGGCTTCCGCGAGCGAGATCAGCGCCGGGCGCACTCCGTTCAGGTCGACCTGCTCGAGCTCTCGCACCGCGGCTGAGACCAGCCCGCGGGCCTCTTCGGAAACGCGCTCCAGCGCGCCGCTCTGCCCGACCAGGCGCTGGATTTCCGCCACCTCCGGCTCACCGAGGGTGCCGTCCAGCAGCTCCTTGACCCGAGTTCCAAACCGATCGTGCTCCGTCGCATAGATCAGCGGCAGGGAGACCGCCCGCTCGCGAATATCCTGACCCGCGGGCTTGCCGGAGGTCGAGCTGTAATCGAGCAGGTCGTCACTCATCTGAAAGGCGATGCCGAGCACCTCCCCAAAGCGCTCCAGTCGCTGGCACACGTCCGCCGGCGCGTTGGCGAGCTGAGCGCCGGCCCGGCAGGCGGCGGCGAACAGAGCTGCCGTCTTGCCTCGCACCACCCGCAGGTACATCCCGTAGTCGCCGGGATAAACGCCGCGCAAACGCACGTCGTCGATTTGCGAGAGGCAGATTTCCTCCATCGCCTGGGAGATGGTCGCGGTGACTGTCTGATTGCCCAATTCCGCTATCAACCGCGTCGCTTTGGCGAAATAGTAATCGCCCACGGCAATGGCACGCTCGGGCCCCTCGGCCGAGGCCACGCTGGCCCGGCCCCGACGCGTGGCGGCTTGGTCCACGTAGTCGTCGTGCACGAGCGTCGCATCATGGATCAGCTCAACCGCCGCCGCAAGCTGAGCGGCGCGAAGAGGATCATGATCGGGGCCGAGCCGGGCCGAGAGCATGACCAGCCGCGGCCGCACGCGCTTGCCGCCCGCTTCCACCAAGCGCTGCATCGGCTGACGTACGAGCTCCATGTCGACGAGCAGCTGACGGCTCAATTCCAGTTCGACCAGCTCTTGATCGGACTCCCGGCCGCGGCTGGCGTCGAACACACCCTCCAGCTGGACAGCTACCTCCCGCTGTCGGGGGCCATCCAACTCCACGGCGAACACTGACTGCCAGCGGCCCAGCACGAGCCGGCCGTTTTCGACCAGAATCGTGCACGAGGGCTGCAGCAGGAGCTGCTGGCAATGGGCTTGGCCGTTGCGCGGCTCGTCGGCGAGGATGCCGACGCGGCGGGCGAAGTCATCGTGCTCATACGCGCCATGCCGGGGCGAGAGGCGCTCGAGCATCGCTTCCAGGTCGGCGAGCAGCAGCGGCTCGTTCTCGTTCAGCGTCAGGCCCAGCGTGGTGTGCAGGGACTGGATGAAGATCCGCCCTTGCGTCAAACCCGAGGCGGTGACCTCGGCCTGGAGGCGACCGGTCAGATCGAGGAAGTTGATCTCCCGAGTGCTGGCGAAGGCAAGGCGCCGGGTGCTGATCATCGTGAATTGGCCAGCAGCTCCAACAGTTGCTGGCGCACCGGTGGCGACTTGAAGCCACCGGCGGCGCTGGCGGCCGTGCGCTCTACCACGCGGGCAAACCCGACCTGGAGAGCCTGATCTCGGGTCTCCGCCAAAAGGCGGGAGGCGCGGGCGAGGCAGAGGTCGCCCAACAACAGCTCCGGGGGCGGCGCCGGCTCTCCGCCCAGCTGCTGCAGAGCCACTGCCCGCTCGACCAGCGTCGCAGCCAGGGCAGCCAGATGGTCGGCCTCGCGCCGGTAGAGCCGGTAGGTGTCCTTCAGGTCGCCCTGCCAGACCTGCTCCAGAGCGCTCAGATCGGCCTCCTCCAGGCGGAGGCCCGCAGTCGTCATGCCCTCTCCTCGCCGGCCGCCGCGTTTGGCGCAGGGACCGGCTCGACCAACGACCGGGCCAGCTGGGGAAACGCCTGCAGCGTCCGCAGGCAGGTCTCGTCGTCCCGGGTGACCACGTAGTAGAGACCGAAGCCGAGCACCGTGTTCAACACCAGCGGTACGACTATGTCGCGGTCCACGCTCAACCTGACGCGGCCGTCACGCTCGAGGCGGTCGATCTGCTCCTGGATCACGTCGCGGTATCGGGTGAAGAGCTCAGGCAGGTAGGCCTGCAATCGTTCGGTGCGGGGAGCCTGAACCATCAGGTCGAACGCTGCCAGCTGCATGTCGCCCAGGCTGCGCAGCGTTCCCCAGATCGACTCCACCCCGAACTGCAGCACCTCGAGCGGATCGTTCACCTGGTTCAGCGCCGTGCGCAGCTCCTCCACCGAGCGGTCGGTGAGATAGCGCCAGGCGGCAACCAGGAGCTCTGACTTGTTCGGGAAGTAGTACTGCAGGTTGCCGATCGCGATGCCGGCGCGATGGGCAATGGCGCGGACGCTGGTGCCAGAGTAGCCGGCGTCGAGCAGGGATTCAGCCGCTGCGCGGATGATCTGCTCCCTGACGCTGGTGCCTTCGGCAAGCCCCTGGGTCATACGTATGTACTACTCTAGCGCCAAGTCTCCGGCGCTGCTAGGGCTGGACTTGGTTGAAGCGGTGAGCCGCGTTTCGCGATAGAGCCGTTGCGAGATGCAGGGCGGCATTCGGTTTTCTCTGCTCCAGCTCGCGCCCGCTGCTGGCTGGGCTGGCCTGTGCTGGCGCCGCCGGCAGCACGCGTGCCACCAATGCGAAGGCACGACTGACTGCGGCAGGGGCGACCCCGTTCACGCGCACAGCCATCTTGGCCGGGAGGGAAAGGATGACCTCCGCGGCGCCGCGCCGGGCGGCCGCGACTATCTGCCGGGCGGCCCGCTCCGCGTCCATCGAGATTCCCGGCAAGCTGGCGCCGAGGGCGAAGAGCGGGTAGTCGGCGTCGGCCTTGAACTTGGCGTTAAGGTGCGAGCCCGTTCGCATGAGCCCGGGAACAACTGTGGTGACCGCGATCCCTTCGTGGGCGAGCTCGGCGTGCAGGCCCTCCGAGAACCCAGCAGCGGCGAACTTGGCAGTGCTGTAGGCGCTGAGATGGGGCACGCTGATCTTGCCGCCGATGGACGTGACGTTCACGATGTGGCCGGCGTTCCGGCGCCGCATGCTCGGCAGCACGGCGAGCGTCGGCCGGAGGACTCCCCAGAACATGATGTCGAGTGCCTCCCGGTAGTCGGCCTCGGTGAGAGCCGCCTGGGGGCCGACGTGGATGACGCCAGCGTTGTTGACCAGCAGGTCGACTGCACCGAGCCGTTCCTCCACCTGCTGGATGAGGTGCTCAACCTGCTGCTGGTCGCTGACGTCACAGGGAAGGGCCACTACCTGGACTCCCTCGGTGCTGAGCAATTCCTGGGCCCGGCCCAGCTGGTCCAGGTCCCGCGCGCAGATGGCGACGCGCCGGCAGCCCTGCCGGATGAGCTCGCGTGCGATGAGAAGGCCAAGGCCGCGGGAACCGCCGGTGATCAGTGCCGTGCGGTCGCTCAGGTCCAGCAGCTCCCGCTGGCGCCGGGCGGCCAGAACCGCCAGGCCGACACTCGCCCCGCCCAGCCCGACAACGAGGCCTGCGGCCTTAGCCATTGACCACCTGGCCGCCGTTGGGGTGCAGGATCTGGCCCGCCATATACGAGGAGTCGTCCGAAGCCAGGGGATCCATGGCATGTTGTCGATCAGGCTGGCGCTGCTTCTGCGGCGGCATGGTCTGCTCGGTCATCGTTTCCCCCTGAGAAAAAGCGCCTCTGGCGCTGGAACTACTTGTGACAGCGCTCCCCTGCATGTTAGGGAGCGTCGTCCGCCAAAAGTCCTGCTGCTACGTCAGGATTGGGCCGACGCCGCCTCTCTGTCCGACTGGCGCAGGCGCTCACGCAACTTGGCTATCGGCTCGATCGAAAACGGGTGCCGCCACTGGACTATCAGGTGTCCGGCGCCGGCGGCGATGAATCCGCTCGGGTCGGCGACCTGCTCAGGTTCGAAGAGCACCGATCGTTCGATCTCTCGCGGATCCCTGCCGAGCTTCTCACACCAGCTGTCGAGAATCGCCAGCTTGCGCTGGAACACCTCGAGATCGTTGGTCACCGAGTTCCACATGTCCGCGTAGGTGGCCACCAGCCGAAGGGTCACCTTCTCGCCGCCGCCTCCGATGAGGATCGGAAGCCGGCCCAAAGGCGGCGGATTCAGTTTGCCGAGCCGCGCCTTGATCCGCCGCAGGGAGTCCTCAAACGCGCGCAGCCGCTCAGGGGCCGTGGCGAAGTCGTAGCCGTACTCCCGATAGTCGTGCTCGAACCAGCCGGCGCCGACACCGAGCAGCGTGCGGCCCTGGCTGATGTGATCGACAGTCCTGGCCATGTCAGCCAGCAGGTCGGGATTGCGATAGGTATTGCAGGTGACGAGGATGCCAACCTGTGCTCGCTGGGTGTCAGCGGCCATGGCGGCAACGGTTGTCCAGCCCTCGAAATGAGCCCCTTGCTGATCCCCATAGAGCGGGAAGAAGTGATCCCAGGTCGTGATGCTGTCGACGCCCAACTCGTCAGCAGCTCGCCAGGCTCGCCGCATGTCGGACATGGTCGTGTGTTGGGGATGGAGCTGGACACCGAACTTGACTTCACTCATGGCCGGAACGCTACAGGCGCCGGCAGACGCTTCGCCGGCCGGATCGGCCAGTCAGGCTGCGCCGGCACGCTAAGGTTGCCGGCAGCATGCCGAGAAGAACCGCCAAGCAATCGGGCGCTGATGAGGAGCTGCCCTCGACGTTGAAGCGCTCCGATACCAAGGCCCAGCGGACGTTCGTGGAGACTCATGCCAGCGCTGAGGAGCAGTACGGCGAAGGGGGAGAGGGCGTATCGCACTGCCTGGTCAGCTGTGAAACACACCCACGAGAAGGTAGGCGATCACTGGGAGCCCAAGGCGGAGCCGGGGCCGAGCGATCCCCAGGCGGCGCTCAGTGGGGAGCAGGCGCGCCGCGGTGAGAGAGAGACCTTCGGCGGGGTGGACGTCCTCGGCCACACGCGCCAGGAGCTGTACGAGCGGGCGCGTTCGCTGGGCGTCGAGGGGGCGTCGCGGATGGGTAAGGAAGATCTGGCCCGGGCGATCCAGCGCAAGCAGTGAGCCGCCCCTTCAGCCGCCAGAGATCACCGTCGCCGCCACCCGGAGGTCTTTGACGAAGGCTTGGTAAGCCAGCCGGTAAGCCTCTTCATCAGGGGCCCGCAGGATCGAGGAGGGGTGTACGGTGCCGAGGCCGGGAAGGCCGAGCACTGTGCTCAGCATCTGGCCCCGCTGGGCGAGCACTCGGAAGGAGCGCCCAAAGAGGGCCTGCGCGGCTGTGGCGCCCAGCGCTACCAGCAGCTGCGGTCGCACCGCCGCCACCTCCGCCTCCAGCCAGGGGGCGCAGGCGCCAATCTCAGCCGCGTTCGGCTTCTGATGGAGCCTCCGTTTGCCGCGAGGAACCCACTTGAAGTGCTTGACGGCGTTGGTCACGTAGGCGTCCGGGCGGGCGATACCGACCTCCTCCAGGGCTCGGTCCAGGAGTGCTCCGGAAGGTCCGACAAAGGGCCTGCCCTCCCGGTCTTCATGATCGCCCGGCTGCTCTCCCACCAGCAGCAGGCGAGCCGCCGGCTCGCCTTCACCGAAGACAGTCTGCGTCGCGTTCTGCCAGAGATCGCAAGCCCGACAACCTCGGGCGGCCGCGCGCAGTCGGGGAAGCGGCAGACCTGAAGGGTCTTCCATGAGAAAAACGGCCTCCGGCGATCAGCCTGAGGCCGCCCGGCATCCGATGCGCGCTAAGTGATCTGGCCTGACTGCTTCAGGTCGCGAGCGAGGTCGTGGATATTGTCAGCCGTTTGCTCCACCTCGAGATCGTGATTGCTGGCCGCCGTCTTCAGGTCGTCCAGCGTTATGTCGCCCGGCTTATGACGCTCGTTCGGTTCACCGCAGCCGCAGCTCATGCACATGTGTGTCTCCTCCTCACTTTGACGCTGACCAAACTTTACAGTCACGATATCAGCCTGCAGGGTTCGCTGCAAGAAGCGGACGGTTACCGTCGAGGACAGCACGTTATGCGAACGTGATGGCAGATGGTCTCGAAGCGGTGGCAGATCCTTCCACCATCCATGACTCGAAAGAGAAGTGCTTCCTCCCGCTCGCGTACCCTCACTGGACGATTCACGTCTCAGCACCACGCTCGCCGGATGCGGGCAGCGGAACATAAGGAGGGACCATGGAGCGGCCTGAAGAAGAGAGGCGACCGGGGCTGGAGCCTGAGGGCGCCGAGCCCGTGCCAGACGAGCGGCAGGGCAGGCTCTGGCCAAAGCCCGGTGGCGAAGCCGAGCCAAGAGAGCCTGGTTCTGAGGAACGGCCAGGCGCGGTAGCGGCCGCGAAGGCGCGGCCGGCTGACGACCGGGATGCGATGACGGGCGCGGCCAAGGCCCGGCCGGCCGGCAGCGGGGCCGTGCCAGCCGAGGCGCGGCCACAAAACGAAGCGGCCGAGCCGAGCGGTCCGGGGACGCCGGCGGTGAGCGAGTCCGACAAGGATGATCTGCGCCGCCGCTGGGACAGCGTCCAGGGGTCCTTCGTGGACGATCCGCACGCTGCGGTGCACGAGGCCGACGCGCTCGTCGGTGAGACGATGGATCGGATCCGGCAGGCCTACGAGCGCCGGCGGGCCGGCCTGCGGGAAGCGACGGACAGATCCCGCGACACTGAAGGGCTGCGGCTGACCATCCGCGAATACCGAGCCTTCCTGTTCGACATCCTGCACCGCTGAGCCGACGCGATGAGTAATCAATTTGACGAGAGCCTGTCGGAAACAGAGGTTGCGTCTGAAGCTGCTGCCACAGATCCGGCTTTGGACCCAGTTCTGAGTTCGGAAGAGCAGGAGTACGCCGAAGACCTGCGGTGGGCGGAACCCAACCCCCCGCAAACTGTGGTGCGCACTGACGATCCCAACACCGCGGTCGACCTCGGCTACATGGAGGATCGAGAAGCCGAGCACGACGTGGAGGAACTGCGCACGGGCGTCGAGGCCAGAGCCGTCGATCCGCTGGAGGCAGACCGCGAGCATGAGCAGAGGCCGGGCCCGTCGGCCGGCCCGCTGCCGGGGGGCGCGCCCTAGGCCGCTACGTCAGTTTGGGGCTTGGATCAGCTGCGTCCAGCCCCGGAGGTCGGCCAGCAGCTCGGCCGGGTCCTCGTAGACGCGAACGGCCCCCGCCTCTTCCAACTCAGCGCGGGATGTGCCGCCGCAGACTACCGCCACGGCCGGCAGGCCGCAGCGACTGGCGGCCTTCAGGTCCCAGACCGAGTCGCCCACGACCAGTGCCTGACCAGCGTTCAGCCCGGACTGCTCGAGCGCGGTCTCGAAGATGTCCGGCGCCGGCTTGCTGGTGGAAACTTCCTCGGAGCTGACCACGCGATCGATCGTGTCGTCGGCGTCGATCTTGGCCAGCAACCGCTTCAGCTCCTCCGGCTTGGCGGAAGTGGCGAGAATCACCTGCAGCCCCTGGCTGTGCAGCGAGCGAAGGAGCTCGGAGACTCTGGGAAAGGCCCGTGCCTCGTCACCCAGTCCGCGGTAGTGCTCGGTGTGCTTTTCGCTCAGCTCTGGTTGTTCACGCCCGATCAGAGCCGGGATGAGTTGGTCGGAGCCCATTCCGACAGCGCGATGGATCCTGTAGGTCTCGACCTCACGACCGGCCTCCCGGAAGGTTCTGGCCCAGGCCAGCGTGTGCAGGTAGGTGGAGTCGACCAAGGTGCCGTCGACGTCGAAGATGACGCCACAGCGCCGCTGTCCTTGGTTGCTCCCGGCGTCCACTTCAGCGGTTGGGCTCGGCTTCGCTGATCTGGCCGAGAGCGGAGCTAGGGTCTCGCTCCACGGCGAGATCCCCGATCGAGACGATGCCCAGCGGCCGGCCGGCCTCGTCGAGCACCGGCAGGCGGCGCACTGCCCGCTCCTCCATCAGCTTCACAGCCTCCTCGACGGGTTGGTCCATTCTGAGCGAGGTGAGGTCGCGGCTGCTGATCTGAGCCAGCACGGTCTGGCCCGGGTCCTGGCCCTCCGCCACGGAGCGGATGACTATGTCGCGATCGGTGACGATCCCGACCACCGTGTCGTTGTCCAGCAGCAGCACATTGCCGACATCGTGGTTGCGCATGGCCAGGGCCGCTTCGACCAGCGTGGTGCCGGCCTGCAGGGCCAGCGGCTTTTCGGTCATGACGTCTTTGACGGTTCGGGACATGAAGGCTCCTTTGTCGATGGGCCAATGTTGAGTGAGTCGCTGTCAGGCTACCAGCCCTCTTCGGCGCCGAAAGCTTGCCAGGGCGATTGTTCGTATCGGCGCTGGAAGTGGGGAAGACGGCCGGGGAGGCGGCTCACAACGAGGCGGTGGCGACGGCCCGTGAGGCGGGGCTGCGCTACGTCTCCGACAGCGATGAGGGGATCCGCCGCGAACGTCGGGAGACGGCTGGCGATGCCTTTTCCCCGACGCGTCAACAAAACCATCTACGGGCGCTGAATGAGGCCGGTCAGCCCACGATCGCCGAGCTGGGCGATCTGTTTGGGGTCGGTCGACCTGGTGGTCAAAGCCAAGGGCCGGCTGCGTGGCAAGCAGCCGAAAGCTAGGTACTCGGACCGCAGACGTCGATGCTGACCTCGGAATCAGGATCTGACGGGGAGCCACCAAGCTGGGTGTAGTACCTCACGCCAGCCGCCGTCTCGCCACTCGTAGGTCAGCTCGGCCCCGTCCAAAGCGCGGCCATCGTCGATCGCTAATCGGGTGACGGCGACGGCCTCGGTGGTCAGATGAGATTCGGCCACGTCTGTTGAATCTCCTTGACCGGTCAAGAGTGGGACCATGAATGCGACCACCGCCCAGCCGCCGGTGGGCGGTCGAACGATGAGGGACGAAACCTTGCCCAGCAGTATGGGCGTGAACTCGAATCCAGGCTGCCGGCGCAGCACCTGGTGTTCGGCGTGCTCGGTCACGGGCTCGAAGATCCGGCTATTCACGTCAGACCGAATGCCTCATCGGCCACCGTACCCCAAGGCCAATCCCGGGAGCGGCAGAGACGGCAAATGCGTCCAAGGACAGCGGCAGCACGAGTGCAATCAACTTGAAAGGCATGCTTAGGACCACGACCTCCGGAAGAAACGCGGCACCTGCAGGAGCAGCAGGATCGGCAGCGCCAGATCCGCGATGACGCTGTTGCGGAGGATGGCGCTGTCATAGCGGCCGAAGGTGAAGGTGTACCCGACATCGGCGACCAGGACTACCCAGCAAGCGAACCAGGCCCAGCGCTCTCCCTGGCGGAAGGGGATGGCCACGATGATCAGGAACAAGAGACCGAAGACCAGCTCGTGGAGCGCGTAGCCGGTTTCCAGCAGGGAGACATACCTGGTCACTCCGGTTGACGCGGCCGTGGCAGCGGTCCAATCCATGCGCGCCACGGCGGCGAAGGCCGCCCGGTGGTCGGAAGGGACTCCGTTGGCTCGGATGCCGATCAGATCGAGGATCGAGGCGAGGACGGGCAGCAGGCCAAGGATCAGGAGTAACACCCAAGCCGCCTTTGAATACAGCGGCTCTGCTCGAAGGCTTGAGGCTCTCCGCGCAGCCTGCGGCTCACTCGCTACCAGCTGGGAGCTGTGGGGTTGTTTGCTGGGCCCAACGCCGGACATTTCCGGCTCAGGCTAGCGAACCAGATCTTGTGGGCCGTTTAGCGTAGTCCCGCTAGACCGGTCGCGCCTTAACCACCTCGCCGCCCTTCACGACCAGGTGCACGCTGGCGGGATCGGCCAGCAGCTCCAGCCGTTGGAGCGGGTCGCCCGGCACGCCTATCAAGTCAGCGTAAGCGCCCGGCTTCAGCGTCCCCACCTGGCCCTCGAGGCGCAGCACCCTGGCGGCCACCGTCGTGGCGGTGCGCAGGCAGTCAGCGGGCGGCATGCCGAGCTCGCGCAGCAGCAGGAACTCCTCGCCCATGGTCCCCTGCAGGCCAACGCCAGTGTCAGTGCCGAAGGCGATCTCCACCCCGGCCTCGATCGCACGCTTGATGCTGGCGTCATGGTCGGCACCCACGTCCTGCGCCTTGGCCGCCGCCCAGGCCGGCATGCGGCCCGCCTCGGCGTGGCGGATCACCCAGCGCGGCGCCACCAGGGTCGGCACCAAAGCTTGACCGCCCGCGCTGAACAGCTGCAGCGCCTCATCGTCGATCCAGATGCCGTGCTCGATAGTCGCGACGCCGGCGCGAAGCGCGTTCTTGATCCCGGCGGCCGCCTGGGCGTGGGCCATGACGCGCCGGCCTTGCGTGGCCGCCTCGGTCACGGCAGCGGTGATCTCCTCGGGGCTGAACGTGGCGTGGTGCGGCGAGTCGCCGGGCGAGAGCACGCCGCCAGAGGTGCAGAGCTTGATCCAGTCGGCGCCCTCGCGGATCAGGTGGCGAACGCGCTGGCGCATCGGCTCGACGCCGTCGACGACCGGCGGCGGGAGGTCAGGCGTCGGGTTCCAGTTGACGGTGACGCCGCAGGGAAAGTGGTTGTCGGCGTGGCCGCCGGTCTGGCTCAGGATCTGAATCGCAAGCACCAGTCGAGGCCCGGGAAAGAGGCCGCGTTCGACGGCCAGCCGGACCCCGTTCGGGGTGCCGCCGGCGTCACGCACAGTGGTGAAGCCTGCGTTGAGCGTCTTACGGCAGGAATCCACCGCCTGCAGGACCACCAGGCTGGCCGGCGCGGCGAGGCGCTCGCCGAGGTCAAGCCCGGTGCCGGGGAAGCAGAGGTGCACGTGGCAGTCGATGAGGCCCGGGAGCAGAGTGAGGCCTTCGGCGTCAACGACGACCGCGTCGCGCGGCACCTGGATCTCTTCCCGCCGCCCCGCCGCGACGACACGACCGTCGTCGATGAGCACAGTGGCCGGCCGGAGACCTTCTGCGGTCTCGGGGTCCAGCAGGGCGTCGGCATGGACTGCAGTGGGCATCGGGTCAATCTAAGCCAGATGCTCGGCGGCCGGGGCGCAACTTCTCCCAGTTCGGCAAGAATTGACCGTGCGAGTGGACAGGGTGCGCGATCTGCTGGCCAGGCTGCACGCACGGCCGCGGCGTCGTCTGACCCTGCTGGTGGGATTGGACGGCACTGACGCCGGGGGCCGCCCGCAGCTGGCCCAGGCGCTGAGCGAGAACGATCCCCATCTGAAGGTGGTGTCCCTGTCTCAATTTGTCGCTGAGGGAGACGAGGGCTCGGTGGACTGGCGCCGCCTCCGCAGCCGGGTGTTGCTCCAGCTTGTTCGCGGGTCAGCGGCGGAGTTTGAGGATGCCAGCGGCCACCCCCAGCACCTGGCGGCGGGGGGCATGGTGCTGGTGGAAGGCCTGGGGGCCTGCCGCCGGCAGCTCGCGTCCAGCTACGACTACAGGATCTGGGTGGAAAGATCCGGCGAGTCGAGATCTCACGAGGTAGAGCTGTACCTGGCTGAGCACGCCGCCGACCGCTCGGCCGACCTCCGGGCTGATTGCTCGGATCTGACGCGGCTGCGCGAGAGGGGCGAATTCCTCCAGCTCTGAATCAGTCCGGCGCGGCGCGTACCTTCTGCCAGGCCAGGCGCACGTCGTCCAGGCTGGTCGCCAGGTTGCCGATCGAGATCCGGATCGCGTAGCGATCTCTGACCCGGGTGTGGGAGACGAATACCGTGGCGTCGCGGTTGACAGCTTCGACGATCGCCTGGGTCCGGGCGTCCCCTTCCCGGTGGGCGAAGCAGACGGTGCTGAAGGGGACAGGCGCCAGCAGCTCGAAGTCGGCGTCGTCCCGAACCCAGGCTTCCAGCTGCTGGGCCATTGCGAGGTGCGAGGCTATGACCCGGCTGGCTCCCTCGAGGCCGAACGCCCGCAGCACGAACCACAGCTTCAGGCCCCGGAAGCGCCGGCCCAGGCTGGTGCCGTAGTCCATCAGGTTGCGCACCTCATCTCCTTCGCTGGTGGTGAGGTAGTCAGGCACCAGGCTGAAGGCGTTCTTCAGCACCTCGGGTCGCCGGCAGTAGAGGACGCTGCAGTCCATCGGTGTGAAGAGCCACTTGTGAGGGTTCATGACCAGGGAGTCGGCCCGGTCGGTACCCGCGAGGACGTGCCGGTGCGACCGCAGCACGGCCGCGGCTCCGCCATAGGCGGCGTCGACGTGGAGCCAGAGGCCCTCGCGCTCGCAGATGTCGGCGATCGCCGGCACGGGATCGATCGAGGTGGTTGAGGTGGTGCCGACAGTGGCCACAACCGCGAAGGGCTGCAGGCCGACGGCGCGATCCTCGGCGAGCATGTGCTTCAGCTCCGAGACTTCGAGCCGCATCTGCTCGTCGACCGGGACCTTGCGGACGCCTTGCTGACCGATCCCCAGCACGATGCCGGCTTTCTCAACCGACGAATGCGCCTCGGCCGATGTGTAGAGGCGCAGGCGCCTGCCATCGACGCCCTGGCTGCGGGCGCTCAACCCCGCGGCCTCCCGGGCTGCGGCCAGGGCGTAGAGGGTGCTGGAGGACGCGGTGTCGTTGATCAGGCCGAAGAAGTCGGCGGGCAAACCCATTGCCTGCCGCAGCCACGCGCAGGCGACTTCCTCAACCTCGGTTGCGGCCGGAGAAGTGCGCCAGAGCATCGCGTTCACGTTCAGCGTGGCGATCAGCAGCTCGGCCAGGATGCCTGAGGTGGAGCCGGTGTTGGCGAAGTAGGCGAAAAAGCGAGGATGGTTCCAGTTTGTGATGCCCGGGAGCACTATCCGCTCGAAGTCGGCCAGTAACGCCCGCAGCGGCTCTCCCTGCTGCGGCGGCGCTGCCGGCAGGGCGGAGCGAATGTCGCCCGGAGCCGCGGCGCTCAGCACCGGCCGGTCGCGTACCTGGGAGAGGTATTCGCAGGCCCAGTCGACAGCCTGGTGAGCGACTCGGGCGAACTCGCGGAGGTCCTCTTCCGGTCGTTCGGGCATGGGCGGCATTGTGCCGGATGCTGTCAGTTACTGACCGAGACGGCAGCCGGTAAGCGCCGCGTCGGACCGCCTAGGACGCTAGGCGGACGGACCGTCCAAGACGGTCGCGATCCGCGCGGCACGGTCCCGCAGCCGCCCGTGGATCCAGAGCCGGCCATTCGCCTCGCCGCCGCCCATTCCGCCCGAGACGACGCCATCCAGTGGCCTGCGCTCGTGGTAGACGTGGGCCATGCTGGGGTCCTTCCACTGCGCTGCATCGATCTCCCGCAGCAGACCGTCGAGGCGCTCTTCCGAGCAGCGCACGTCTCGCGCCGGCACTTTCAGATAGATCTGGCCGCCGTCGTCTCCCTCCAGGACCACTATGCCATCGGGGTCGGCCGGCGCTTCGGCGAGGCTGCGGTACGACAGGTAGCCATCACCGTGCACCAGGCTTCGAACGCCGCTCTCGTGAGGCTCCAGCCGGCGGGACCGCATATCTCAAGTGTCGCTGAACCGACGGCGACCGCAATAGCGGCGGCTGGATCGGTCACCGGCGGGGCGGCGGGTGAACATCGGCTTAGGGGACCCGCAGGGACTCCTTTCGAACCAGGAAGGAGGCGCCACCCGGAAGGCAAAGGAGCGCGGCGCTTCTCTGATCGGTCCCCCGGTCGTGAGAGGACCTCCGCTGCTGCCGGGCGGTCAGCCGCGGACAGTGAAGCGTGCTCTCAGTCGGTGGGCGCCGACCAGTTCGGCGTTGGCGCGGTCGCTGCCCAGTGCCCATTCCCGGGCTTTCGGCCGCTGTCTTGCCGTATGCCCGGTGGCGGGAGATCAGACGCCGGACGCGTTCGGACTCCGGGCACTCCACGTACCAGCTCTCGTCGAGCAGTTGCAGCACCTGGCCGAAACCATGACCGGGAAGCAGGAGGTAGTTGCCCTCGGTGAGTATCAACGGCACTTCCGCTACCACGCTGATCGCATCGGCCATTGTCTCCTCTCGGCCGCGGTCGAAAGCGGGAGCAGTGATCAGCTCGTCCGGTCGCTGCCGGCGCAGACGGCGCAGGAGTTGGCAGTAACCCGCGGAATCGAAGGTGTCGGGCGCTCCCTTGCGCTGCCGACGGCCCCGCCGCTCCAGCTCCGAGTTCGCAAGATGGAATCCGTCCAGCGGGACGCAGACAGCCCGGCCGTCCAGGTCGGCGACCAAGCGCTGGGCCAGATGTGACTTGCCGCTGCCGGGCATGCCCGCGAGGCCCAGGACGCGCCGCCCCGCCGCTGCCAGGCTGCGAGCTCGCTCGAGGGCCCCAGCGTAGTCCAGCGTCATCACCTTCGATCGTAGAAGTCACGCGCGTAGCGAAGAATGAGCCGGGGCGGCCCTATTCTTCGGTGATGCTGCGTTGGTTCACGGCCGGGGAGTCGCATGGCCCACAGCTAACGGTGATCATGGAGGGCGTACCGGCGGGCCTGGAGCTCTCCAGCGCGCTAATCCGGCGCGACCTGGCCCGGCGCCAGGGCGGCCACGGCCGCGGCGGCCGGCAGCAGATCGAGACCGACCAGGCGCGGCTGGTCGGGGGTGTCAGGGGCGGAGTGACGCTTGGCAGTCCGGTGGCGCTGGTGCTGGAGAACCGCGACCACGCCAACTGGACTGCCGAGATGAGCCCGGAGAAGGACGGCTTCCAGCCCCGGCCGGTCTCTCGCCTTCGGCCGGGCCACGCTGACCTGGCCGGGGCCATCAAGTACGGCCACGACGACGTCCGCAACATTCTCGAGCGCTCCAGCGCCCGGGAGACCGCCTCCCGGGTGGCGGCGGGCGCCGTGGCGCGCGCCCTGCTGGACCGCCTGGGGGTGCGTGTCTTCAGCTTCACGCAGTCCATCGGCGCGGTGGACCTGGGCTACGAGCTGCTGGATCCATTGAAGCTGAGCGAGGAGCTGATAGAGGCCTCACCAGTCCGCTGTCCGGATCCGGCTCTGAGCGACAGCATGGTCGCGGCCATCGATGCTGCCGGTGACCGAGGCGACACCCTCGGCGGGACGTTTCGCGTGGTCGCGACAGGACTGCCCATCGGGCTCGGCAGTCACGTGCACTGGGATCGCAAGCTGGACGCCCGCTTGGCGATGGCGATCATGAGCATCAACGCAGTGAAGGGGGTGGAGTTCGGCGGCGGCTTCGAGGGCGCGAGTCGACCGGGCTCGGCGTTCCATGACGAGATCGACTTCCAGGACGGCCACTACCGGCACCTGAGCAACCGCGCGGGTGGCCTGACGGGCGGCACCACCAACGGTGAGCCGATCGACCTGCGCGTGGCGCTGAAGCCGATCTCGACCATGAAGAAGCCAATGCAGTCGGTCGATCTGCGGACGCACGAGAAGGTTCAGGCGCACTACGAGCGCAGCGATGTCTGCGTGGTGCCGGCCGCCGGAGTCATCGGCGAGTCAATGGTCGCCCTGACGCTGGCCGACGCCTTCCTGGAGAAGTTCGGCGGTGACTCGGTCGCCGAGCTACAGCGCAACCTGCGGAGCTATCTGGCCGCCATCGACGCCTGACCCGCTGCCGCGGCTAGCGTTGACAACATGTCTCAAGTCATGTCCCTGGCTCAGGCGGTCGAGCGCTTCGTGCCCGATGGAGCGGCAGTTGCGATGGGCTGCTGCCTGGAGCCGGCGATTCCCTTTGCCGCCGGGCACGAGGTGATCCGGCAGCGGCGGCGAGATCTGAAGCTGATCGGTCCCATCTCCGATTCGCTCTTCGACCAGCTGATCGGCGCCGGCTGCGTGGCCGAGGTGGTGGCGGCCTGGGTGGGCAATGTCTCGGAGGGCTTGGGCCACTGCTACCGGCGGGCCGTCGAGAGCCGGGACCCACGGCCGCTGACTGTGCGCGATCACAGCAACTTCTCGATCTCACTGGCTCTCTGGGCGGCCGCCTGGAACTCGCCCTACATCCCCACTCCGACCCTGCTGGGCAGTGACATCCTGAGCGGTCAGGCCGCGCTGGAGCTGGTCGACGGCAGCGTCCGCGTCGGAGCGGTCAGGCCCGATGTCTGCGTCCTCCACGTCCAGCGCGCCGACGCCGGCGGGCGAGCGCACACCTGGGGCCCGCTCGGCGTGGCCCAGGAGGCGGCGCTGGCGGCCGACGGTGTAATCCTCACCTGCGAGCAGCTCGTGGAGCCAGAGGTGATCCTCTCCGATCCGAGCCGGGTACTGGTGCCGGAGACGAAGGTGGTGGCGGTGGTGCACGAGCCGGGCGGCTGTCTGCCCTCGCCATTGCCCGGCTACTGGAAGCGCGATCACGCAGCCTTTCGCGAGTACGCTGCGCTCTCGCGCACAGCTGAGGGCTTCGGGCGCTGGCTGCGCGAGTGGGTGCTGGACGTCCCGGATCGAGCAGCGTACCTGGCCAAGCTGGAGCTAGACCCCTTGCGAGTCACCCGCCGGCTTCTCGCCGAGCCTGCCGACTACGGCTATGAGTGAGCGCTTCACTGCGCAGGAACTGATGGTCGCCGCGGCCGCCCGCGAGATCCGCGACGGCGACCTCGTGTTTGTAGGCATGCGGCTGCCCGTCCTGGCCTATGGGGTCGCCCGGAACACGCACGCGCCGAACGCGCGAGCGCTGTTCGAGCTCGGCCTGCTCCGGGATCGGCCGGCCAACGCCTTCCTAGGCACCATGGGCGACCCACCCAACGTGGCCGGATCCCTGTGGGCCACCGGCACGTCAAGCACCATGGCCCTGATGGCACAGGGCGGCGTCGACCTCGGCTTCATCGGAGGCGCGGAGGTTGACCGCTTCGGCAACCTCAATACCAGCTATATCGGCCCTCCCGCCAGGCCGCAGCTGAAGCTGCCGGGGAGCGGGGGAGGCGCTGACATCGCGATCCTGTCCCAGCGCTGGGTGACGCTGATGAGCCACGAGCGGCGCCGCCTGGTCGAGCGAGTCTCGTATGTGACCTCTCCCGGGCACGGGGATGGCAGCCCCGGCTGGCGGCGGCGGCATGGTCTGCTGGGCGGCGGGCCGGCGGCCATTGTGACCACCCTGGCGGTGCTCCGCTTCCCTCCTCAGGGCGGCGAGGCTTACCTCACGTCGGTCCACCCCGGCGTGGAAGTGGCGCAGGTCCAGGCGGCCACAGGTTGGCGGCTGCAGGTGGGGGAGAGCTGGACCATGACTGAGCCGCCGAGCTCCGAGGAGTTGGCCCAGATCCGCCGGCTGGACCCGGACGGGTTCTGGACCAGGAGGAGCCAATGAGGGAGCTCAGGGTCTTGCACGAGGCTGAGCTCGCCGCTTACGTGATCCAGTGCGGGGAGACGTTCGGAGGCTCGACGCCCAAGCCAGAAGTGGTGAAGGAGAGAGCCAGGCGGCTCGAACGGGAGCGCTGCTGGGGCTACTTCGACGCCGGCGAGCTCTTTGCCACCGCCGGGGCTTACAGCCTCCAGCTTTCGCTGCCTGGGGGAGTCGCGCTGCCCACCGCAGGCGTCTCGGCAGTCACGGTTCTGCCCACCCATCGCCGCCAGGGCGCATTGACCGACATGATGCGCCAGCTGCTGCGGCAGGCCGCCGAGCGGGGGGAGCCGATCGCCGCACTCTACGCCTCGGAGGGAGCCATCTACGGCCGCTTCGGCTTCGGCATCGCCAGCTATCGAGCTGACCTGGAGCTGGCTCGGGACCGCTCAGCGATGACGATGCAGCCGCAGCTGGGCGGCATCCAATACCGCCAACCCGCTGCCGCTCTCGATGTGCTCATGGACATCGAGCGTCGCTTCGTGCTGAGTCAACCGGGCGCCATCGCCAGGCCGTCCTCGTTTTGGGAGGAACTGCTGGCCGATGATGAATCCGATCGGGGCGGATACAGCAATCTCTACCTGGTCTTGCAGGCGCCCGGCTCGGAGCGAGCCGGCTTTGCGCTCTTTCGCAAAGACATGCGCTGGACAGTCCACTCCCCCGACGGCCGGCTGCGGGTGGTAGCACTACAAGGGCTCGCGGCCGGCACCTATGCAGCGCTCTGGCGCCACCTACTTGACATCGACCTGGTGAGCCGGCTCAGCGCTCCGAGCCAGCCTGTTGACTCGCCCCTGCGCCATCTGCTTCGGGATCCGCACGGGCTCATCCAGCAGGTCTCGCCGCAGCTCTGGCTCAGCCTGCTCGACGTGCCCCGGGCCCTGGCCGGCCGCCGCTACCTGGGCCTGGGCAAGCTCACACTCGAGGTGAAAGCCGGCTACTGGCAGGAGAGCGAAGGAGTCTTCGCTCTCGAAGGTGGCCCCGACGGCGCGGAGTGCTCCCGAACGTCTGAGAGCGCCGACCTCGTTCTGCCGACCCAGTCGCTGGCAGCTGCGTACCTGGCGGGCACGAGCTTCACCAGCCTTCAGCGCGCCGGGCTGGTCGAGGAGTGCCGCCCAGGCGCCCTGGCGCAGGCCGACGCCATGTTCGGCTGGCCCCTCCAGCCCTGGTGCAACATCGGCTTCTGACCGGTTGGTCTCGGTCCCCTGGCGGGTTGGTTCAGCGGCCCTTGAACTGGGGTTTCCGCTTCTCCAGGAAGGCGCCGATCCCCTCCGCGGCATCCTCGGAGACGAAGATGCGGCTGATCGCCTCCCGCTCGATCGCCAGGCCCAGATCCAGCGGAGCGGCATAGCCGAGAGAGGCCGCTACCTTCGCCCGACCGATCGCCTCGCTGGCGCCCTCGGCGATCCGGCGACAGTACTCCACAGCCGCCGTCCGGCAGGCGGCGGCGTCCTCGTACAGGCGGTTGACGACGCCCACCTGCTCGGCCTCCTCGGGACCGAACTGGCTGGCGCTGAAGATCATGTCCATGCCCCGGGAAAGGCCCACCAGGCGAGGCAGGCGCTGGGTGCCGCCCGAGCCCGGGAAGAGTCCCAGATTGGTCTCCGGCAGGCCGAGCTTGTAGCCGCCGCGAGCAGCGAAGCGAAGGTCGCAGGCAAGCGCAAGCTCGAAACCGCCGCCCAGCGCGTGACCGGCGATCGCCGCCACGAAGACCAACGGCGTCTGCTCGAACTTGCGGAAGACCTCGTGGGCCAGGAGTGCTGTCATCGCCCGCTGATGGGCCGACCCGGCCTGGAAAGCCGCCACGTCGGCGCCGGCCGAGAAGAACTTCTCTGAGGCGCTGGCCAGGACCCCTGCGCGGAGGTCATCGTCGTAGCGGATGTCGTCGATCACCGAGCCCAGCTCGCGGAGGAACTCGTAGTCGTAGCTGTTGGCGGGCGGCCGGTCGAGGACGATCACAGCGACCGGCCCCTCTCGCTCGAGTCGTACTGCCATGGCAAGCCTCCGATGTTTGATGACGGGCGGCGGAATAATGGTGTCTTATCCGGCGACCGGCGTGATTCCTGACGAACCAAGCTTGGGGGAAACGACAGTGGCAACCATGATCATCGAGAGCGAGCGCACGGGCGCCGCTTCAGGCCAGACGTACGAGGTTCGCAACCCGTCCACCGGTGAGGTGGTGGACCAGGTGCCCAGCGGCGGCCCTGAAGACGTCGATCGAGCCGCCCAGGCGGCGGAGAGGGCGCAGAAGAAGTGGGGCAAGATCGCTCCCGCGGAGCGCGCGCGCATCCTGCATCGGGCGGCCGAGCACATGCTGGGCAAGGTGGAGGAGATCGCCCCCCTGCTGACAGCTGAGCAGGGCAAGACGATCCTCGAGTCCCGCATCGAGGCCCAGCGCTTCGGCGAGAACATAGCCTGGTTCGCTGACCTGGCGGACAAGATCCACGGGCAGTATGTGACTCTGCCGGACCCGCGCACCTATGGCCTGGTGCTGCGCCGGCCAATCGGCGTGACGGGCGCCATCGTGCCCTGGAACTTCCCCCTCACGCTGGCTGCCAACAAGGTGGCGCCGGCGATCGCCGCCGGTAACTGTGTGGTGCTGAAACCGTCCGAAACCACTCCGCTGTCGACGCTGGCCTGCGTTGAGGCGCTGATCGAAGGCGGCTTGCCCGAGGGCGTGGTGAACGTGGTCCTGGGCCATGGCTCCGGCCCGGCGATGGTCGAGCACCCGCTGATCCGCAAGATCGCACTCACCGGTTCGTCGCCGACCGGTCGCAAGGTGATGGCGGCGGCGGCACCACAGCTCAAGAAGGTGGTGCTGGAGCTGGGCGGCTCCGACCCCTGCATAGTGCTCGACGACGCCGACCTGGACGAGGCTGCCAAGGCGATCTCTGTCGGCCGCTTCTTCAACTGCGGTCAGGCCTGCCTGGCGATCAAGCGGCTCTACATCCAGGAGGGGGTCTTCGACGAACTGCTGGGGAAGCTCATCGCCCGGGCCGGCAAGCTGAAGCCCGGCGACGGCATGGACAAGAGCTCCCGCATGGGGCCTATGCATTCCGAACAGCAGCGGGCTGAAGTGGAGGCCCAGGTGCAGGACGCTCTCGACCGGGGAGCCCACGCGGTGTTCGGAGGCGACCGGCCGCAGGGCGAGGAGTACGCCAAGGGTTGGTTTGTCAATCCGACGATCCTGGTCGACGTCAGCGATGAATCCCGGATGGTCACCGAGGAGGTCTTCGGGCCTGCCCTGCCGGTGATGAGGATCAAGGACCTGGACCAGGGCCTGGAGCGGGCCAACAACTCGCCCTTCGGTCTGGGCTCCTCGATCTGGACCGGCAGCATGGCCGCCGCCCACCGCGCGGTGCAGGAGCTGGACGCCGGCTACACGTGGGTCAACGCACTTCAGATCGCCCATGACGAGCTGCCCTTCGGCGGCACGAAACAGTCAGGCTTCGGCAAGGAGCACGGTCTGGAAGCGTTCCACGAGTACACCGAGCAGAAGGCGGTCGTCTACGGCTCGCTCTAACCTGTCCTATCCTCGAGTAGACCAGGCACTCGCCTAACTCTCGGCCTGTCGTCGCGGGTGCTGGAGGGAGCCTAGATCCTATTTCAGGTTGTTGCTGCTGTCGTAGGTCAAGGTTGGTAGGAAAATGCAAGCGGTCAGGCATGGCCGCAAGGCCCGTCGTCCTTCAATGCACTGGGCCGTGGCTAGCGTTGACAAGCGCCATATCAAGGATGAGTCTTTATCGCCAGGGTCATACCAATACCTAGGCCCAATATCGCACCTGCTGCGGTGGCTAGGACCAGCATCTGGCGACTCATTCGGAACGCGCGGAATCCAGTTCGCGACCCAGCATCTGGATCACTGGGTACCACTGACCTGCCCAAGAGCACTCCGAAGAGGGAAGCGGCAGCGAAAGGAATGGCCAAGAGCAGCCAAACCGGACGATAGAGGGCCAGCAATGACACAGTTGAGTTTCCCTTTACCTTCCGCACTGAACAAATTTCGGCTGAGAATCCTTGGCCACCGGACCGGGCGGAGACGGCCTCAGGCGGGGGCCACGTTGGTCCTGTCGAAGCGGGCTTGGCAGTCGACGCAGCGGGTGGCCTCGGGCCGGAAGCGAAGGCGCTCAGCCGGAATCTGCTTGCCGCAGTCCTCGCAGACGCCGTAGGTGCCCTGGTTCATCCGGTCCAGCGCGTGTTCGACCTGCTCCCGGTTCTCCTCCAGAAGCTGGACCAGGTTCTCGCCCACCTCCCGATCGCTGAGGACTGACGCGAACTCCGTGTCTTCAGGATCCCGGGTGACCACATCGCCGACCGTCTCTGCGATCGGCCGGCCGAGCCCCGCCTCCTCCTCGGCCTGAGAGGCAAGCGCAGACAGTGCCTCGGCCTCGGCTTCCAGCCGCTTTCTCTCCACGTCCGTGTCTGCCATCTTGTCTCCTCTGTGCCAACCTGCTGCCCCTTTGGGGCAGGCAACGCTATCAGGTTTCGACCGACGACAAGCTCGTCGTATTCCCTTTTGGGGCAGAAGGGGGCTGGCGGCCGGCGGCCGGGAGACTTCCTAGGGGCGCTTGAAGAGCGAGGCCATTTTCATCGCCAGGCCCATGTCGCCCTTGACTTTGAGCTTGCCGCTCATGAAGGCGGAGGTGGCATCCATCGTGCCGGTGGCGATCTTGACATAGTCGTGGCCGTCCGCAGTCAGGGTGAGGTTCGGGTTCTCGACTGTGCCCTCGTGGGAGGTGGCGGTCTGATCGGCGATCTTCACCCACCACTGGCCGCCCTGATCGCCTGTCAGGTTGAACTGAACGTTGGCATTGGCGTTCCCGGCCTTCTCGGCGCGGAAGTACTCGGGCAGCTTGTCGAAAACCTGCTGCGGGGTAAGCTCCTCAGTCATTGACTCCTCCATTTATGACGCTTCGCGGCATTTTGCCGGAACCATGTTATACGGCTGCAGCCGCTGACCAAGACAGATGAAGGAGCTCACCGAAGTCAGCAGCGGCGTGTTCGAACTCAGACTGCCGATCCCCTGGGAGGATGGCCGCGTCAACTGCTTTCTTCTCCCGCGCGGGGAGCGGGTCGATCTCATCGACTGCGGCATGAACGGGCAGGACTCGCTGGCTCTGATCCGAGCCGCTGCCAGGCAGGTCGCCGGTCCGGAAGCCAAGATCGGGCGGCTCGTTGTGACTCACATCCATCCCGACCACTACGGCGGCGCCGGCGAGCTGACCGAGCGGGACGGCGCCCAGCTCTTCCTGCACCGCCTGGAGGTCCCGATGGTGCACCCTCGCTATCTCGAGATCGAACAGCTGGTCCAGGAGGTCGGCCATCATCTCCAAGTCCACGGCGTGCCGCCGGCCGAGGTGGCCGAGCTGAAGAACGCCTCTCGCGGCATCAGGCAGTACGTCGGTGTGGCTGCCCCGGCGCTGCAGCTGGACGGCTCGGAGACCCTCCACCTGGGCACCAGGAGGCTGCGCGTGGAGTGGACGCCCGGTCACTCGCCCGGCCACATCTGCCTCTTCGACGGGGAGTCAGGCGTCCTCTTCGCCGGCGACCAGCTGCTGCCTGACACCAGCCCCAACATCGGCCTCCACCCGCAGAGCACGCCCGATCCTCTCGACGACTACCTCGCGGGGCTGCGCCGGCTGACCGCTCTCAAGCCCCGGCTGATCCTGCCGGCCCACGGCCGGCCCTTCGACTCGGTGCTGCAGCGCGTCAGCGAGCTGGAGGCCCACCACGCCCGGCGGAAGAGACAGATCCTGGCTCTGATCGGAGTGGAGGACCTGAGCGCCTGGTCGGTGGCGACCCGCGTCTGGGGGCGCCGAGCGGACCTGATCGACCGCCGCATGGCGCTGCAGGAGGGCCTGGCCCACCTCCAGTCCCTGAGCCAGGAGGGCCAGCTGGAAAAGCTGGCCGAACCCGGGCGGATTACGTGGCGGCGGCCGTCCTCAGGTCCCTGAGGCCGAGGGGAAAGAGCGCCGCCGGGTAGAAGCCGACGCCCACGGTGCCCGGGCCCGCGTGAGCGCCCACCACCGGCCCCAGTGGCGAGACGAGAAGCGATTCGCTCCGGCCGGCGAGAGCGTCAGCCACCCGCTGCGCAGCGTCTTCCGAGCAGGCATGGCCGACGATGGCGCAGCAACGCTCTTCGCCGGCACCGGCCAGCTCGATCAGCCGGCTGAGGGCTCTCTCCCGAGTTCGAACGCGCTCCAGCGGAGCCACCTCCCCCTCAGCGATGGTGAGCAGCGGTTTGACCTGCAGCACCGAGCCGACGAGGGCACTGGCCCGTCCAATCCGGCCGCCGCGGCGCAGCTGCTCCAGGGTGCCGACCAGGAAGTAGACGTGGGTCTCACTAGCGATCTCACCGACCTTGGCGGCGATCTCTTTGACGGACCGGCCGTCGGCGGCCAGCTCGGCCGCGGCCAGCACCACCAGGGCCAGCGGCATGGAGACCAGGCCTGTGTCGACCACCGTGACGCGGTCCGTCATCTGCGCCAGTTCGGCGCCCTGGACGGCCGCCTGGTAGGTGCCACTCAGCTTGGCCGAGATGTGAAGCGAGAGCACCTGGTCGTGATTAGAAAGAGCCTGACGGTAGGCGTCAGCAAACATGCCAGGCGAGGGCTGTGAGGTGGTGGCGATGGAGCCTGAGGCAGCTAGCCGCCGGTAGAACTCCTCGGGCTGGATCTCGACACCGTCCAGGAAGCTTTGGCCGCCCACTGTGACTGTCAACGGGACGACTGTTACCGACAGCTGATCTCTCAGAGTGGGCCGTAGATCGGCAGTCGAGTCTGTCACCACCGCCACCCTTGCCTGGGTCATCGCGCCGCCTCCGGCGTGGACTGGGAAGGCAGAGTGCGGGCCGCCTCGATCAGCGCTGCCAGCGGGGCGTCGGAGCTGCGCTGGAAGGCCTCCAGCCGACCGGCCAGGGCGGTCACGGCGCCGGTCACCGAGTCAGTCAGTCGGCTCCTACCCAGCTGAATCAGTTCGGCGCCCAGCCCCATGCCGGCCAGGGTTTGGATCTTGGCCGCCGGCACGGCTGCGCTGTCCAGAACCGCCCGCACAGCCGCCCCGGCGTCCCTGCCAGCCCGGCCCAGGCGCGCCAACCAGAAGCCCAGCGCGAGGGCGGGATCGCCGCCGGGGAGAGCCTCGGACAGATAGGTGCGCACAGCCACCGCCTCGTCGGCGATGCCGGCGAAGCGCTCGAACGCCGCCCGCAGGCGGTCGACCAGCTCGCCGGCCGGCTGCGGCAGGGTGGGGCTGAAGAGGATCTTGGAGCGGCCGCCCCGGCGCTGATCGGTCGGGCGATCACTGCTCGCCAGGGAGTGGGTGCGTCGGGCCAGTCCGGCGTTCTCCAGCTCGCGCAGCAATCCGTACGCGGTCCAGGCGGAGATGCTCATGGCGCTGCCGACGGCTGAGTAATGAACCGCCCCGGCGTTTTCCGCCGCCAAGCGACGGAGAACAGCCAGCGCCTCACTGCGGCGCGGGGTCAGGCCGAGCTCAGATCCATTGGCCAAAAGACCCAAGAACCATAGCGCAGCTCGACCGCTGCGTCAGGCGGGGGCCTGGCAGCGCATCGGCCTTCCGCACCGAGGCGCAGCCGCCCTCAACTCGGCTGACGCTCAGCCTGCCTGTCGACTCAGCTGCGCGACGGTCCCCGGCCGTGGGCGCCCGGCTCTTCAGGGAGATCGGGCAGATCCAGGTTGTTGACGAGATCCCGGAAGACCGCCAGCCGGTCGGGCTCGAGCTCCTCCGCCTCTTCGTCCTCGTCGTCCTTCTGAGGGATGACGCCCGCCTTCTCCAGGACCTCGGCCGCCACGTAGATCGGGCACTCATAGCGAACAGCCAGTGCGATGGCGTCGCTCGGCCGCGAGTCGACGTCCAGTTTCCGGCCGTCCTGCAGGAGGAAGAGGCGGGCGTAGAAGACCTGGTCGGCCAGGGAGGTGACCACTATCCGGCTCAGCTGGACGCCCAGCCCTTCGAAGCTTGACTTCATTAGGTCGTGAGTCAGGGGCCGGTCAGGAGCGACCCCCTGGATCTTCATGGCTATGGCGTTGGCGAGGTCGTTGCCGATCCAGATGGGGAGGTAGCGCTCGCTCTCGCGCTCGCGCAGGATCACCACGTGCTGCTGCGTCGGCATGTGCACGCGGATGCTGTCGACCGTGACCTCGATCAGATCGTCCGTTCCTGCACCTCTTGGAGCAAAGTCTAACCCCCGGGTGCCTCTCTGCCCGGCTCCGCATCTGCCTGAGAATGAGCGGGTGCCAGCCCTCGCCCCCGGCCACCCTGCAGTGGTCGGCTGATGGCACCTAGGGGCAGGCGCGGCCGCCTGGTTCTGATCGACTGCCACAGCCTGATCTATCGCGCCTTCTTCGCGCTGCCGCCCATGAGCACCTCGGCCGGCGTCGTGACGAACGCTGTCTATGGCTTCACCTCGATGCTGGCCATCGTGCTGGCCAGCCGGCCCGAATACGCCATCGCCACCTTCGACATGGGCAAACCCACTTTCAGGGTCCAGGAGTACGCGGCCTATAAGGAGGGTCGCAAGCCCATGCCGGACGACCTCCGGGTCCAGTTCGATCTGGTCCGCAGGGTGCTCATGTCGCTGCACATCCCGATCTACGGCGTGGAGGGCTTTGAAGCAGACGACCTGATCGGCACGCTGGCCCGGCAGGCCGAGGCGGCCGGCTTGGCCGTCACCATCGTGAGCGGCGACCTGGACTGCCTGCAGCTGGTCAGCGAGCAGGTGGAGGCGCTGGTGCCGCGGCGCGGCATCACCGACACCACGATGTACGGACCCGACCAGGTGCGGCAGCGCTACAACCTCGAGCCGAGCCAGCTCATCGACTACAAGGCGCTGCGGGGCGACACCTCTGACAACATCCCGGGCGTCCCCGGCGTCGGTGAGAAGACAGCTTCGCAGCTGGTCCAGCAGTTCGGTTCGGTGGAAGCACTGCTGGCAGGACTCGACCAGCTCAAGCCCGGCCGCATCCGTGCCGCCCTGGAGGCGGCAGGCGAGCAGCTCGCGCTCAACAAGCGGATGGTCACCATCCATCGGGACGCTCCCGTCGAGCTGGAACTGGAGCGGGCGCGCTGGCTGCGCTTCAACTACGACGAAGCCCGGGCGGTGTTCGACGAGCTGGAGTTCAGGCAGCTTCTAGCCCGTCTGCCGCTTCCGGATCAGTTGCCGGTTCAGCCCACCCTCAGCTTCGAGCCGGTGGCGGAGACGGGGGTGATTCTCGCCGGCCCCGACGATCTACAGGAGCTGCGCCGGCGCCTGGCGGCCGCCCCTCAAGTGGCGGTCTACGGGCTGTGGGACGGTTCCGCCCGCTCCGGTCCCCTGGCCGGTCTGGCCCTCGCCGCTGGCGAGGACGCCTGGTACGTGCCCACCGAGCTGGTCGGCGACATCAGTGCAGCAGTGGCCGCCAAGCCCCTCGCCGGCCACGATGTGAAGGAGACCGACCTGGTGCTGGAGCGCTTCCGGCTCGCTCGCTACCAGTGGCGGTCAAGCACGTTTCTCGCCGCCTATCTGCTCGGCGCGGGTTCCCGCGACCCACGCCTCGAGGACCTGGCACGTGAGTTTCTCGGCCGCCAGCTGAAGAGCCAGGAGGAGTTTCTGGGCACCGGCCGCGGCGCGCGTCCGGCCGCGGCCTGCGAGCCTCGGGAGTGCGCCGACTTCGCGGGACCGCGTGCGCAGGCTGTCCTTCATCTCGGACCGCAACTGGAGAGCGAGATGCGGAACCTGGGCGTCGACTACCTGTTTCATGAGGTGGAGCTGCCCCTGGCAGCCGTTCTGGCCAGAATGGAGCGCGCCGGGGTGGCGATCGACGTCCCCTATTTGCGGAGCATGCAGGCGGAGCTGGAGGAGCAGCTGCGGGGGCTGGAGACCCAGGTCGCCCTGGCGGCCGGTTACAACTTCAACCTGAGCGCCCCCCAGCAGCTGGCCAAGCTTCTCTTCGAAGACTTGAGGCTGCCTGTCGGAAAGCGAACCAAGACCGGCTATTCGACTGACGCCGACACGCTGGAGGCACTCCGGGAGAAGCATCCGGTGGTCGACCTGATCTTGGAGCACCGCCAGCTCAGCAAGCTGAAGTCGACGTACGTTGACGCACTGCCGGCGCTGGTCGACCCCAAGACGGGGCGCGTCCATACATCGTTCGGCCAGGCCGCGACGGCCACCGGCCGCCTCTCGTCCTCCAATCCCAACCTGATGAACATCCCGATCCGGACCGGTCTCGGCCAGCGCATCCGGCGCGCTTTCCAGGCCGGCCCAGAAGGCTGGCAGCTGTTCGCCGCCGACTATTCCCAGATCGAGCTCCGGATCGCCGCCCACCTGAGTGAGGACGCCAACCTGCTGGCCGCCTTCAAAGCGGGCCACGACATCCACGCGGCCACCGCGGCCCGGGTCTTCAAGGTGCCGCTGGCCGAGGTCAGCCCGGACCAGCGACGGCTGGCCAAGGTGGCCAACTTCGGCTCCATTTACGGCCAGGGAGAGTACGGGCTCTCGCAGCAGATGCGCATTCCAGGGGATGAGGCCCGTGAGTTCCTGAAGGAGTACTGGTCCACCTACACGAACCTGAAAGCCTGGCTCGACCAGATCCGCCTGAAGGCGAGGGAAGAGGGCTTCGTCGTGAGCGCCACCGGGCGGCGCCGAACCATAGGAGACTTGCGCTCGCCCAACTATCAGCTGCGGCAAGCCGCCGAGCGCATGGCCATCAACTTCCCCATCCAGTCCCTGGCGGCGGACATCATCAAGGTAGCCATGGTGCGCCTGGATGAGGAGATCGGCGCTCAGGGCCTCAGCGGTCGGATGCTCCTCCAGGTCCACGATGAGCTCGTCTTCGAGGTGCCTGAAGTCGAGCTGGAGCGCTTCGCTGAGATGGTGCCCAGGGTTATGACGGAGGCCTACGAGCTCTCCAGCCACCTGGAGGTGGAAGCCAAGCAGGGCCTCAACTGGGCTGACCTGGCGAAGCTGGCCACAGTCGTCGGCTAGGGCCGGGGGGAGCGTTGCCGGAGCTGCCCGAGGTCGAAACCATTGCCGCCGACCTGCGCCCACATCTGGTCGGCCGCACGTTGACCGCCTGCGACCTGCGATTTCCGGCAGTCGTCAGGTATCCCGAGCCGGAGGCCTTTGCTCGCGGCCTGCCCGGTCAGCGCATCGAGGCCCTCACCCGGCGCGGCAAATACATCCTGCACCACCTGAGCGGCGGCAGCCTGCTGGTGGTGCATCTGGGCATGACCGGCGAGTGGCGGCTGGCCGCAGCCGCGGACCCTGAGCCCGCTCACCTGCATGCTGTCTTGGCGCTGGATGACGGCCGGCAGCTCCGCTGGCGCGATGTCCGGCGCTTCGGCCGGCTTCTGCTCGGCATTGAGTCCGAGCTGCTGGCCGCCCGGAAGCTGCCACAGCTGGGTCCCGAGCCCATTGATCCTAAGTTCACGGCCGCCGACCTGCACCGGCGGCTGCGCCGCCGGCGAGCGCCTATCAAGCTGCTCCTACTTGACCAGTCAGTCCTGGCAGGCGTCGGCAACATCTACGCGGATGAGGCCCTGCACCAAGCGGGCATCCGGCCCGACCGCCCCTCCGGTGCGATAGGCCGCCCGCGTATCGCACGTCTGCGCGCGGCGCTCGATGTCCTCCTGCGGCAGGCGATCGCCAACCGGGGCAGCAGCGTAGACAGCTACCGCGACGCCTGGGGTGAGCTGGGCGCACAGCAGGAGCAGCTGCGCGTCTACGGCCGTGGCGGCCAGCCCTGCCTCACCTGCGGCCGCGCCCTGACCCTGACGCGCTTGGGCGGTCGCAGCACAGTTTTCTGCCGCCGGTGCCAGCGTTGAAGGCGGCGCGCCCAGACTGGGTACGGTTCTCCTGACGTGTCAGCTTTGAACCGAAGCTTGCTGTTTCTGGCGATCCTCAGTCTCGCCTTCCTCGCCTACACACAGATCGTCGCCGCAAGCGCGACTTCGATCCTGGACGTCCGGGCGGCTCACTTCTTTGCCGGGCTCTGGAATCCCGCCGGCGAGCCGGCCGGCCAGGTTCTCGCGGTGCTTGGCGGAGTCGAGTTCACAGTCCTCCTCATACTGGGACTTGCTCTGTACCTGTGGCGAGCCGGCTTTCGAGCGGAGGTGTGGGTCGCCCTGGCCTATCCCGCTGCGGTGCTGATAGAAGTGCTCTACAAGCGCCTCCTCGACCATCCCGGGCCCTTCATCCATCACGCCGACGGGCCGAGTCCGAGCGATATGGCGGCCAGCGGCGCCGGGATCGCCAACAGCTACCCCAGCGGCCACATGGTTCGCACAGTGCTCGTCTACGGTCTCCTGGCCTTTGTGCTGCACAGACTCCTGCCTGACGGCTGGGGCCGCCGGCTGGCTCTGCCGCTGGCAGCCGTCATGATTGCGCTGATGGCTCTGGATCGGCTCTACCTGGGCGTGCACTGGCAGTCGGACGTCATCGGAGGCGCGCTCCTGGGAGGCGCAGCTCTCGCCGGCGCGATCGCCTGGCTCGAGGTGCCTCGTGGCTGAGGCGGAGGCGGTGCTGTTGATCACCACGCTGGCGGCTCGGGATGAGGCCGAGAGCATAGGCGAGGCCCTGGTGGAGAAACGGTTGGCCGCTTGCGGCTCGGTCGTCCCCATGGTTCACTCCTTCTTCCGCTGGAAGGGCAGCCTGCACCGCGAGCACGAGGCACTGCTGCTGGTGAAGACCACGAAAGCCGCTTCGGCGGCGGCCCAGGCGGAGATCCGCTCGCGGCACTCCTACGAAAACCCTGAGATCCTGGAGGTACCGGTCAGCGGCGGTTCGGCCGAGTATCTGGACTGGCTCGCCAGCGAGGTCAGCCCGCGCTGAGCGACTCTCCGGCCGGCTGCGTGCCTGGCCGGCTGCGTGCCTGGCCGGCTGTAGCATGGGCAACGCCCTGACGGGCAAGGGAAGCCGGTGCGAATCCGGCGCTGTCGCGCAACTGTCAGCGGGGAGCCCCGCCCAAGACGCCACTGGATGAAGATCTGGGAAGGCGGGCCGGGGTGGCGATCCGCAAGCCAGGAGACCTGACCGTCGGGGAGGCAACCCGTCCGCGCGAACGGTGGGGAGGCCGCCGGCGGCCGGCGTTCCCCGCGGCTGGGAGAGCGCCGCCAGGAGATCAAAGCATGCGCAAGCTGCTCACGGCCAGCGCGATACTGGCCCTAATCACCATCGCCTGCGGGCCCGGCTCCGGTACTGCCTCGCAAACGCCTTCCGGTCAGGCCAGCTGTGTGAACGCGCAGGCCCCGCACCGAGCCTATGTGGTGGTTGAACATCTGTCAGGCAGGGTGGTCCAGGCGTGTGTCGGTTTCCAAGGCGATTCCATCAACGGCCCCAACCTCATGAAGAACAGCGGCGTTGAGTTCCGGACCAGCACCACTTCTCTTGGTCTGGGCATCTGCCAGGTCGACAACGAACCTGCCCACTTCGACCAGTGCTTTCCTCCGAACGCGCCGTACTGGGATCTGCTTCTAGATTCAAGGGGTCAACCGGCTTGGCAGGAGTCGTCCACGGGCCTGGATCATGTCCAGGTCGCCGATGGCGGCGCGATCGGCTGGCAGTACAGGCCCCAGACTGGAAGCCCACCTGCCCTGCCGCCTCTGCCCAAGCGGACCTAGCAATGGCTGGCCGGCTGCACCCGCGAGCTGTCGCCGCCTGGGCGCTGACCTGCGTGGTACTGGCCCTGGCGACTAGCAACCCGCTCTACCGGGTGTTGGCGGCTGTCATCAGCCTGACAGTTCTGATCCGCTTGGCCGGCTGGCGGCGGGTGCGCCGGCTGCTCCTGGCGGCCGGCATCCTGGCTGGCACCACCGCCCTGCTGAACGTCGTGGTCGCCCACGTCGGTGAAACAGTGCTCTGGACGCTGCCCGGCTGGCTGCCTGGCCTGGGCGGTCCCTGGACCCTGGAGGCGCTCGCCTACGGGCTCTTCAGTGGTGTGGGCCTCATGGCCTGCCTCTTCGGCGCCGCCTCGCTCACGCTGCTGCTGGAACCTGACGAGCTGATCGATGCCCTGCCCGGCTGGCTGGACAGGACGGGGGGGACCCTGGCGATGACGCTGGGACTGGCCGGCGCCCTGCGCTCCACAGTGGGCCAGGTGGTGGAGGGGCAGAGGCTGCGTGGCTGGCGCCTGCGCGGGCCCCGCTCCTGGGCCGAGATCACGGTGCCGGTGGTGCTGACGGCGGTCGAGGGCTCGATCCAGCTCGCCGAGGCCATGGAGGCACGGGGTTACGGCGCCGGCCCGCGCAGCCGCTGGCAGCGGCCGGGCCTGAGCTCACCTGACCGTGTGCTTGTGGTCGGCTCAGCGGCTGCGCTCGTTCTGTTCATCGCTGCCCGGCTGGGCGGCCGGACGGCTGAGTGGTACCCCTATCCTTCCTTGAGCCTGCCGGCGCTGGAGCCGCTGCCGCTCGCTGCCTTCCTGCTCCTGGCGCTTCCTCTGTTCCTATGGCCCGGGCGACCCTCCGCAGCCTGAGCTACCAGTACCCTGCCGCAGCCGAGCTGGCGCTGCGGGCGGTGGACCTGGAACTCGACGCCGGCCTCACAGCGCTCGTCGGACCCTCCGGAGGTGGCAAGTCGACCCTCCTCCGGCTCCTCAACGGCTTGGTGCCGCACTTCCATGGCGGCCGGATCTCCGGCCAGGTGACGGTGGGCGGTCTTGATGTTCTGCGCACGCCCACCCGGCGCCTGGCCCGGGAAGTTGGCTTCGTATTCCAGGATCCCGAGCTGCAGGCTGTGCGCTCCTGGGTCGAGCGGGAGGTCGCCTTCGGCTTGGAGAACGAGGCGGTTGGGGGGCCGGCTCTGCGCCAAGGCGTCGCGGAGGCGCTCGCGCGCGTGGGAGCGCTGCACCTGGCCGGCCGCCGGCTGGCGACGCTCTCCGGTGGCGAGCGGCAGCGGGTGGCGCTCGCCTCGGCGCTGGCGCTGAGGCCCCAGCTGCTGGCGTTGGACGAGCCCACTTCGCAGCTCGATCACGAGGGGACCGAACTGGTTGCCGCAGCTTGCCAAGCACTGGCCGCCGAGGGGTTGGCGGTGGTGGTGGCAGAGCATCGTGACGAGTGGCTGGGGCCGCTGGCGCAGCGCACGCTTCTGGTCGAGGCCGGCCGCGTCGAGGACTTGGGGCCGGCGGCCGGAGACCGATTCACGAGTCTCGAGCCGGCCGCCTACCGGACGCCGGCGCACCGGGGCGTGGAGGCCTGGGCGGTGCGAGGAGCGACGGTCGGCCCGGCGGGCCTGCCGCTCCTGCAGGACTTGGACCTGGCGGGGGCGACCGGCGAGGTGCTGGCGTTGACGGGACCCAACGGCGGCGGCAAGACTACCCTGCTGCGGCTGCTGGCGGGGACGCTGCCGCCGCTGTCCGGCGCGGTCAGCCGGACGCCGGGCAGGGTCGCCTTCCTGCCTCAGAACCCGGCTGCGCTGCTCTACCGAGCCAGCATCAGAGAGGAGCTTCGGGCGACGCTGGACCGGGCAGCCTCGGCCGAACCGCCCGAGCAGGTCCTCGGCGAATTGGGCCTGCTCGCCCAGGCCGAACGCGATCCGCGGGATCTCTCCAGCGGCCAGCGCCAGCGAGCAGCGATCGCAGCGGTGCTCGCTGGGTCGCCCCGGCTGGCGCTGCTCGACGAGCCGACCCGGGGGATGGACCGCTCAGCCCGCACCGGCCTGCGGCGACTGGTCGGTCGGCTGGCGGCTGAGGGCTCAGCGGTGATCATCGCCACGCACGACAGCCAGCTGGTGGGGGAGGTCTGCGATAGGGTGCTGCTGGTGCAGGCTGGGACAGTGCGCGAGCAGCCCGCGCTGCGCGCCGACCTCGCACCGCAGGGGCCGGGATGAGGCTGGCGTTCCTCTCGCTGCTGGGGCTGGCGCTCTTCGCCTGGCCCTTTCTGGGCGGCGGGCTGCCGGCCGACACGGCGGCGGCGGCTATCGCCATCGCCGCGCTGGGGGCGCTGCTCCTGCTGGAGGTCGGCTTCCGGCACCTGGACGCTCGCCAGGTGGCACTGCTGGCGGCACTGGCTGCGCTCGACACCGCCTTCCGGCTCGCGATTCCCTCCGCCTCCGGCGTGGGCGGCTTCAGCCCCATCTTCTTCCTGGTCCTGCTCGCCGGCTTCGTGTTTGGGCCCTCCTACGGCTTCCTGCTGGGCGGCTTCACCATCCTCGTCTCCTCGCTGGCGGAGGGCGCAGTCGGGCCCTGGGTGCCGTACCAGATCTTCGCCACCGGCTGGGTGGGCGTCAGCGCCGGGATCGCCGGTCTCCTCTTGCCAGCTCGCTGGCGGCAGCAACGCTGGCCGGCGCTGATGGTGCTGGCCGGGGTCGGTGCGCTGGGCGGCTGGGCCTTCGGCGCGCTCATGGACATCCAGGTCTGGGTGGCTTTCTACAGCGGTCCCGGGCAGCTGGGCTGGGTGCCCGGCATGGCTGCCGGCGAAGCGCTCGCCCACTTTGGCCGCTTCTACCTGCTCACGTCCTTGGCCTATGACACCTTCCGCGCCGTGGGCAACGCGCTGATGGTCCTCTTGCTGGGAGTCCCTGTGCTGGTCGCGCTGAGACGGGTGCAGCGGCGGCTGAGATTTGAGATCGTGGAGAACTATGCAGCCTTCCACCTACCCGCTGATCGACCCTGACCAGGCACTCGCCCTGGTCCTTCAGGAGGTTGCCGTACTGGGCACAGAGGAGCTGCCGCTGGCTGCCTGCCCGAACCGCGTGCTGGCCCAGGACCTGATCGCCGAGCAGGATCTGCCTCCCTTTCGAAGCAGCGCTGTGGACGGCTATGCGCTGCGCGCCGCCGACTCTGGCGGCCGCCTGCCGCTGGCCGGAGAGGCGGCAGCCGGCCGGCCGTTCCAGGGCAGCTTGCCGCAGGCGGCCGCCGCCAGGATCCTGACCGGCGGGGTGCTGCCTGAGGGCGCCGACACGGTGGTCATGCTGGAGGAGGTCCGAGCCGGCGCTGACTGGGTGGAGGTGCCGGCCGGGCTAAGGCCTGGCAGCAACTATCACCGCCCGGGGGCCGACCTCACCACGGGCACTCGCGTTCTCCGCCGGGGAGACGTGCTCGGGCCGGCGGAGCTCGGCCTGGCCGCCGCGCTCAACCGGCCGTCCCTGATCGTGCATCGGCGCCCGCGCGTCGCGCTCATGTCGACGGGGGACGAGCTGGTCCAGGTCGGGGGCAGGCCGGAGGGGGGCCAAATCATCGACTCCAACCGCTGGGCCCTGCTGGCGGCGCTGGGCGAGGCCGGCGCTGAGGTGAGCCTGCTGCCGGCGGCTCCTGACGACCCGGCTCAGCTGCGCCAGCTGGTGCTGGGGGCGCTGATCGAGCACGAGGTGCTGGTCACCTCGGGTGGCGTCTCGGTCGGTTCCCACGACCTCGTAAAGCCGCTCCTGGAGTCGCTGGGCAAGGTGCACATCGGCAGGGTCAAGCTCAAGCCGGGCAAGCCTTTCACGTTTGCCACGCTGTCTGAGGACCGGGTCGCCTTCGGCCTACCGGGCTTTCCGGTCAGCTCGCTGGTCACCTTCGAGGTCTTCGTGCGGCCGGCTCTGCGCCGGATGCAGGGATTCCGCCAGCTGCAGCGGCCGCGCCTGCCGGTCAGGCTCGACTTCGAGGCCAAACCGGCGGCCGGCCGCACTGAGTACCACCGGGTATCCCTGCGCCGGCGGGGCGACGAGCTGATCGCTCAGACCACTGGCTCTCAATCCTCGTCGCGGCTTCTGAGCCTGGTCGGAGCGCACGCGTTGGTGCGGATCCCGTCAGGCGACGAGCCAGTCCGGCGCGGCAGCCAGGTGGAGGCGCTGATCCTGAACCTGCCTGCCGACTGAGAGTGCCCTGACGGCGAAGGTCCTGTTGTCGCCGAGGCCGACCGGAGGGGCGTCGTCAGCTATGAACGTCAGCGGCCAAACCTGTAGGCGATGATGCAGGGCGACCGGCAGGCACCATCCCTTCGCCTGGACCCAGAGAACCATTCACGAACGGCTGTTCGCCCTAGACTTGAGGGGATGCCGACGGCTTTCCAGATCGACGCGCCCTTCGAGCCCAAGGGGGACCAGCCGCAGGCCATCCAGGAGCTGATCCATGGCGTGCGGGAGGGCGTCCGCGAGCAGACGCTGCTGGGTGTGACGGGCAGCGGCAAGACGAATGTCGTGGCCTGGGCGCTGCAGGAGCTGGGCCGGCCCGTGCTGGTGCTGAGCCCCAACAAGACGCTGGCCGCGCAGCTCTGGGCGGAGTTCAACCGGCTCTTTCCCCGCAACGCCGTCGAGTACTTCGTCAGCTACTACGACTACTACCAGCCCGAAGCCTACGTGCCGTCGAGCGATACCTATATCGAAAAGGAATCGACGATCAACGAGGAGATCGATCGCATGCGGCTGTCGGCGACGCGGTCGCTGTTTGAGCGCCGCGACGTGATCATCGTCGCGAGCGTGTCGTGCATCTACGGGCTAGGTTCGCCCGAGGCGTACTACGGGATGCTCCTGCCGCTGGAGCGCGGTCAGCGGATCAGCCGGGAAGATATCCTGCGCAAGCTGGTCGCGATCCAGTACGAGCGGAACGACACCGACTTCGCCCGCGGCACCTTTCGCGTGCGCGGCGATATCGTCGAGGTGATTCCGTCGTACGAAGAACAGGGCCTGCGCATCGAACTGTTCGGCGACGAGGTCGACGCGCTGACCACGTT
>NZ_JBPCPN010000045.1:0-18126 GCF_050999135.1 Candidatus Dormiibacter sp.
CGACTTTGGGAGCCAACTTGAATTCCTGGTTGTGTGGGATGTGCTGCACTTGTGGCGTGCGGAGGAATTGATGGGCGCGAGCGGAACCACCCCCGGGTGGGCGCCACCAGGGCGGCGCCCAGGCGACTGGCAGCGCGCACAGTGGTGGCAGGTCTGCTGCTTCAGCTGCCGTTCGGGCTCGTCTTCGCCTGGGGCGCGGTGGTGCCCCACGTACGGGCGGAGGGTTGGAGCCCACTGCTGACGGGAGCCGTCTTCTCGGCCACGCCCTTGGGCTACGGGATGGGGACGTTGGTGGGCGGCCGCCTGTCGGATCGCGTCTCGGCCCGAGCGGTCTGCGCGGGCGGCGTGGGCCTATTGCTGTTGGGCTTCGCGGTCGCGCTCTCGCTGCCCTCGGGCTTGAGCTTCGTCGTGGCCTACGGCTGGCTCGCCCTGGGCCTGGGCGGCGGCATGGCGCTATCGGGCGCGGTGGCCGCCTCGGTCGCCCTCTTCCCCGCTCGTAGCGGGCTCGTCGGCGGCGCCATCACAGCCGCCTATGCAGCCGCCGCAGTGTTCCAGGCGCCGCTGCTCAGCCTGCTGGCCGACCGGCTGGGCTGGGTCTCTGCCCTGCGCGTCGTCGGCGTCGGCTTCGCACTAATGGGAATCGCCGCGGTGTTGGCCATGCCGGCAACCACCCCGCCGACGAGAACCCGAGCGGCTCCCTCTACCGATCCGCTCACGCTGCTGCGGCGCCGTCCGGTCTGGGCCGGCTGCCTGCTGGCTTTGACCACCGCGTGTCTGGGCCCCTACGCCGCCGTCAACCTGGCTCCCCAGGCGCACGATGCCGGGTTGGCGGCGGTGGTGGTGGCGGTCGTTCTGCTCTGCTTCTCGCTGGGCAACACCGCCGGCCGTCTGGCGGCCGGGGCGAGCGCCGACCACTGGGGCGTCACAGTGGCGGGTCTCGGCGTGGTGGCCGCGAATGTGGTCGCGGCGTTACTGGTGGCTGCGGGGAGTGCCTCTGTCGTCACCTTTCTGACCGTCGGCGCAGCGGCGGGGCTGGGGCTGGGGGGCTCGGCCGGCCTCGTCTCTCGGCTGGCCCGGGAGGCGGTGGCGGAGGCGCCCAACTCCGCCTTCGGCCTGGTCTTCGCCGCCTACGCGACAGGCGCGCTGTCGGGACCCTTGGTGGGCGCGCTCGCGGGGGCGGGCCGGAGCGCCTGGCTGGTGGTCGGCTTGCCGTCCCTCATCGGTCTACTGGCGCTCAGGCTGCGAACCGGAGGCTGAGCGTCGGCAGCTGACAGGCCAGCAGTGAACACCGATCACTTCTGGGCGAAAGGAGCGATGCCTCAACGCCGGCTGGCGGGCGGCTCGGCGTCGAGCGGCCGATCCCGCGAGAGCACGAGAAAGACGCCGCCCACCACCACCGCCAACGCGATCGATCCCCACTCGGCTCGACTGTCGCCCGAGAAGCTGATTCGCAGAGCTGTCGACAGGGCGAGATAAACGCCGGCCAGGCCGAGGGCGAGCTTCAGGCGTCGGGCGACGTTTCGCAGCTGGTTGCGCAAGCCGCCAGGCCGAAGCGAGAGGACTGATACGACGAGCACCACCAGCAGGAGCAGGCCTATCAGGTATCCGCGCATTTGACCAGGAGAAGTGTGCCCAATGTTCCGGCCGCCTGACCTCGGCGAAGCAGGCGAGCCGGCGCTGGGCGGGTAGTCTGGCGAGGGTGTGGCTGAGATGCACCCGGCGCTGCGGCGGCGAGCTGTTCAAAGCGCTTTCGGCCG
This sequence comes from Candidatus Dormiibacter sp., assembly GCF_050999135.1. NCBI lineage: Bacteria > Bacillati > Candidatus Dormiibacterota > Candidatus Dormibacteria > Candidatus Dormibacterales > Candidatus Dormibacteraceae > Candidatus Dormiibacter > Candidatus Dormiibacter sp. Next base: position 1,758 of record NZ_JBPCPN010000045.1, read on the forward strand.
AGGTGATAGTCGACTCCGCGGGGCGCTATCAGGATCACGAGATCACACTGTCGGGCTATGCCTGCCTCAACTGTGGTGCTCCAGCGCTGGATCTGAGCGCCGTCCCCACCGAGTTGGAGCTGGAGGCGGCGGAGGAAGTGGCACCTATCGCTGTCGACGTCCTCTGCCCAATCTGCGAGACGGGCGTCTCGATCCTGCCCGGCGATGAGTGCCCTAACTGTGGCGCGGCGCTGATCTCCTGAGCCGGCCCCGCTGCTGCAACCTTGCCAGCCCGCGTCCCAGCAATCTGCCGTCGGGGGCAGCTGGTTCTAACCGCGGCTGACTTGGTTGCCGCCGCGCTGGTTACAGCAGCCCGCCCGCATCGGGCGCAGCACTGCTGCTGGCCCAGGAACCGGCAGCCGGCAGCCCGAGGTCCGCGGTCATGAACAACCAGGCCACGAGGCTCAGCGGACACTCGCGGATCCTCTACCTGGGCCCATTTCTGAGCATGTTCGACCGCTTCTCCATTGCGCCGCTTCTGCTGCCGATCGCTCACGACCTGCGGGTGACAGTGGCACAGGTGACAGTGGTGGCGACCGCCTACTTCCTGCTCTACGGCGCGATGCAGGTGGTCTACGGGCTGATCTCGGATCGGATCGGTCGGGTTCTGCTGCTGCGGCTCACTTGCGTCGGGGCGGCCCTGGCAGGCCTGGTCTCGGCCTTCGCACCCAACCTGCCAGTGCTCATTGCGGGTAGGGCTCTGACCGGCTGTGTCATCTGCGCGATCATCCCGACTTCGGTGGTCTACGTGGCCGACAGCTTCCCGTTTGAGGTCCGCCAGCGGGCGATTGCAGACCTCTTGGCAGCTGTGGGCTTGGGCACGGCCGCCGCCACCTTCAGCGCCGGCCTGTTGGCGCACTATCTCAGCTGGCGCGTCGCCTTTCTCCTGCCCGCGCTCGCGGCGCTGGGCCTGGCCTATGCGCTGCGCTGGCTTCCCGAGACGCTGAGCCGGCAACCAACGAGGGAGTCCGCCATTCGGCAGCTGGCCGGGCTGGCACGGCGACCATGGCTGGTTTTCCTGACCCTCTTTGCAGTCCCGGAGGGTGCCGCCATGCTGGGCTTCTTCACCTTTCTCGCCCCGACCCTGGAAGCGCACGGCCAGAACCCAGCTGTGGCCGGGATCGTGACAGGCTTCTACGGCATTGCGGTGCTGGCCGGAACGCAGGTAGTGAAGCGCATCGCGCCGGTTGTCGGGGCTCACTGGCTGATCGTTAGCGGCGGAGCGGCGTTGACGCTCTGCTACGCGGTCGCTGCGCTCTCACCCACAGTCCCCGGCATCTTGGGCGCAAGCTTCCTCGCCGGCACGGGTTACGCAGTTATGCACTCCACGTTCCAGACCTGGGCGACCGAGGTGGCGCCACAGGCGCGCGGCATAGGCACAGCTCTCTTCGTCAGCGCCGTCTTTCTAGGTGGCGGCCTGGCCACGGCAGGAGTGGGCGGGCTCGCCGGAGCCGGAAACTACGCGCTGCTGTTCTGGTGGGGAGTGGCCGTGACGGCGCCGACGGTGGCGGTTGGCGCGGTTGCTCGACGGCGGTTTCGAGGTCAGCCGGCGGACAGCGATGGCGTGACCGCGACGGCGTGAAAACGCCAGCGTAAACGGCCGCCCGAGACGAGCTGCCGCCCTTCAGGTCCCGGCTGGCACGTCTTCCCTCACGCCCTCCCACTTCGGTCGAGAGCATGATGGTGCGAGCTGGCCGGCCCACGATTAGTCTTGTCGTGTGGCAGTTACCGTGTGTCCGATCGCCCTGGTGAATGCGCCCATCGACATTGTCTGGCAGTTTCTAGCCGGCCCCGCGGAGTATGCCGCCTGGACTGACGCGGAGTTCATTCGCGCTGAACCGTCAGCGGCCGCGGTCGAGGGCCAGAAGATCTTCTTCCGGACGCGCGCCGTGGGCCGCTGGTGGCCGGTAGTAATGGAGCTTGGGACGGTGGACGCACCTCGCGTTTTAGAGTTGAGAGTCCTGCTACCGCTGGGGATCGTCAACTCCGAGCACATCACCGTACTCCCGCTGAGCGGGCGGGAAACACGAGTCAGCTTCAATTGACACTTCACGCTTCCGCCTGGATGGCGGGGCCGTCTGGTCGAACTGCTCTTCGGCCGTGAGCTGCGACGCGGGCCGGCCGACTCGCTGGCTCGGCTGAAGGCTTGCGCCGAAGCAGCCGTACGGCCACAAACCCCCCTCGCTTAAAGGCTGCCTTCGAGGTGGTGCTCCCCAGCGCAAGATGAGGCCGTTGAGCCGCGATTAGCTGAGTCGCGCGGTCCCGCACAGAATGCCGGCCATCCAGCTTGCTGCCGGCACGTCGTGACGGCGCACCGCTCGCCTCAGAACCCGCACCGCGGCGGGCGTGTCCAGGTCATTGTCAAGGGCAGCCGCGAAGTCATCGACAAGCTGCCGCTGAGCCCCTGCCGCCAGCGCCGATTCCTCGCCCTGCGGGCCCGCCCCGCCCCCGCCGCCTCCTCCTGGATTGGGACCGATGAGCTCGGCCAGGCGGCCGGCCAGGCGCGCGGCGTCGGCCAGCCCTTCCCAGCGGAAGCTCCAGTCCCTTTGGTACCTGTGGGACGCCAGATAGAGGCGAACCGCGGCCGCGGACACCCTCTCCAGCGTGTCCTCGACGACCACCAGATTGCCCAGACTCTTGGACATCTTGCGGCCGTCGAACCTGACCATCCCAGTGTGCAACCAGGCGCGGGCGAATGGAACCGTGCCTGTTAACGATTCCGATTGGGCCCTTTCCGACTCATGGTGCGAGAAGATCAGATCCCGGCCCCCTCCGTGCACATCGATCTGCGGACCCAGATAGCGCGTGGACATGGCTGAGCACTCGATGTGCCAGCCCGGCCGGCCCGGTCCTGCCGCTGAGGCCCAGGCCGGCTCCCCCGGCTCCGAGGATCGCCAGAGCGGAAAGTCGAGTGGGTTGCGCTTGCGGCGCGGACCCACTTCCCCCAGCAGGCCTTCATCTCGGAGCTTGCGGATCATGGAGCGCCGGCTCCGGTGGGAAAGCGCGCCGTAGCTGGGATAGCGCTCCACCTCGAAGTAGCAGGCGTCGCTCAGGTACGCGTAGCCGTTCTCCAACAGCGAGCCGACAGCTGCCACGATCCCTGGGATCTCGTCCGAAACCTTGGGCATCACGTCCGGCGGGCGCCAGCCGAGCGCCTCCATCTGCCCTATATAGCTCTCGGTTTCGCGCTGGGCAAGCTGGCTCCAATCGACGCCGTCCCGGCGGGCGCGCGCGAAGAGGGGATCGTCCACGTCGGTCACGTTCTGGACATAGCGAACCACCACGCCGCAAGCTTCCAGCCACCTGACCAGAACGTCGAAGGCGCAGAAGGTGAAGGCGTGGCCCAGGTGGCCCGAGTCGTAAGGGGTCACCCCGCAGACATAGAGCTTCAGCTCTGGCCGCCCCGATTTGGTCTCGGAGAGTGGGATGGGCAGGAGCCTGCGCTGCAGGGTGTCGTAGACCCGCAGCGCAGCCTTCGAGCTGAGCTCGTCGGCCAGGGCGCTACTCCCGGATGGTGGCAGCGCTGCGCTCTTGGAGCGCCGACAGCCGGTCAGTTCTCTCCCAGGGGAGATCCAGGTCCTCGCGGCCGAAATGACCGTAGGCGGCGGTCCGGCCGTAGATCGGCCGCCGCAGGCGCAGGTGGTGCACGATCGCCGCGGGCCGCAGGTCGAAGTTGGCTCGGATGAGGCGGAGCATCTCCTCCTCAGAGATGCGACCCGTGCCAAACGTCTCCACCGACACTGAGGTGGGCTCCGCCCGGCCGATGGCGTAGGAGACCTGCACCTCACAGCGCGCCGCCAGTTGAGCGGCCACTATGTTCTTGGCCACGTGGCGGGCGGCGTAGGCCGCGGAGCGGTCCACCTTGGAGGGGTCCTTGCCGCTGAACGCTCCCCCGCCGTGACGGGCCACGCCGCCATAGGTGTCGACGATGATCTTGCGGCCGGTAAGGCCAGCGTCGGCCTCCGGGCCGCCGATCTCGAATCGGCCGCTGGGATTGACAAAGACCTTGGTCTGAGAGTCGACCAGCTCGGCTGGCAGCACTCGATCCACCACCAGCCGGCGGACGCCCTCCTCCAGCTGGGCGGAGCTCAGCGCCCGCTCGTGGTGGCTGGAGATGACCACCGCCTCGATCCGCTTCGGCCGCCCGAACTCGTACTCGACTGTGACCTGCGTCTTGCCGTCGGGCAGCAGCATCGGCAGCGAGCCGTCCTTGCGAACCTCTGCCAGGCGGCGAGCGAGCCGGTGCGCGAGCGAGATCGTGAGCGGCATCAGCTCAGGCGTCTCGTCGCAGGCGAAGCCGATCATCATGCCCTGGTCACCGGCGCCCTGCAGCTCGAACGGATCCAGGTCGCCGTGACGCGCCTCCAGCGACGTGTCGACGCCGGCGGCGATGTCGGGAGACTGTTCCTTCAGGTACACGCTGAGCAGCGCATGGTCAGGATCGAAGCCGCTGGCGCCGCCCCTGTAGCCGATCCCTGACACCGTCTGCCGGATCAGGTTCTCGATCGCCACGTCGGCATGGGTGGTCACCTCCCCGATCACTGCCAGGAAGTCCTTAGTAACTGCCGTCTCGCAGGCCACACGCGAGTTCGGGTCCTCGGCCAGCATGGCGTCGAGGATGGCGTCGGAGACCTGATCGCAGATCTTGTCGGGATGTCCCTCCGTAACGGACTCGGAGGTGAGCAGGTACGAGCTTGCGTTGAGAAACGATGTCATGGGCCGCAGCGAATTCTACTGAGCGGCCTCCGGGCGAGGGGACTGCCTAGCCGGCCAGCTCGTCGTCCTCGCCGATCAGCTGGCCCTGGAGCCGAAAGACGTCGTCCAGGACTCGCTCTGTCAGCCGCCCCTCCAGCCGGTGATCGGGGATGAGCCCGGCCACCCCCAGTCGGAGCTTGAGCTCGCGACCCACCGGACCGTTGATGCGGTGCACACCCCTCTCCAGCGCGTCCTCAAGGAGGTTGAGACAGGCATCGAGCGCGTGCAGGCGCCGCCGCTGCAGGTTCGTCATGCTGTCCCCATCACCTCGACTCGACCGTTCTTCACCCTCACCCTGACCAGCGGTAGGGAGGGCAGGTCGTAACCGTCCGCCAGCGACTGGCCTTGCAGGGAAAAGCTGAGGTTGTGGCAGGGACAGCGGAGTTGAGAACCGGTGGGCACCAGCTCACAGGGCATGTGCGTGCAGTAAGAGGACATCGCCGTCAGCTGCTCGCCCTGGCGGATGACGAAGGCACTGATCGCACCCGCCGTCACCCGGTGCGGTTGGTTATCCGACATCTCAGCGAAGCGGATGCCCGTGTCGTACCAGCGTGCGGTCTCGGGTTGCGGCTCCAGGATGGCTCGCTCAGCCGCCGTCTTGGTCGGCCCTGGCGCAGGCTTGGGCAGCAGATCGGCCAAGCGTTGGGCGCTGGCTCCGCCCAGCGCGCCGAGCGCCACGCCGGCGCCGGCGACCAGGGCCGCGCGGCGTGAGAGTCCGCTTCCCGCCACCGGCACCGATCGCCCAAGCTCGGCGGCCAGGCGGCGCTTGAACTCGGGCGTCGGTCGGGGAAACGCCTCGCGCGCACCCACCAACCGAGCGGCCACCATGAGGGCCCGGCGCTCCGAGGCGTCGCTCAATTTCAGGTTAGGGCTGCGGCCGGCGAGGAGCTGGCGGACCAGTCCTTCCAGCCGGCCTGCCAGCCTCTCCTCTTCGCTATCGGACATCGCTCACCTCCGCCGCGGCACGCAGCGCCCGCCACTGCATGATCTTCGCCGCGCCCGGGGTCGTGCTGGTCTCTCGGGCTACCTCTTTCAACGAGTAGCCGCGCAGGAAGCGCAACTCCAGAAGCCGCCGGTAGTTGGCCGGCAGGGCGTCGAGGATGCGGCGAACCCGCTCGATCGGCTCCGGCTCTTCCCCCTCGGCTTCCGCCTGCGAGAGGTCGTCGAGCAGTTGCTCCTCCGGCACCCCCAGGCGGCGGGCCCAGTGGCTGGCGAGGACCGAGCGGGCTGCCGCGAAGAGGTAGGCCCGCACTGCCGCGGGAGCGGCGTCCGGCCTAAGACGGGGGATGGCCTTCAGCGCCACCTGCTGGGTCAGGTCCTCCGCGTCAGGCCGGTTGCCGACCCGGGCATACAGATAGGCGTAAATGAGATCGAGGTCCTCAAGCGCCTGCTCGGTCGGATCCGGCGCACCCGGCAGCTCATAGATCTGACCGGGCTGCTCAGCCGGTTTCATACCTGCTGGCGCCGCGGAGAGGCTTTTGGATTGGGGGAGGTCGGGCATGATCCACTCATCGCGATCTGAGAGTAGATACGCCGCGGGGTTACGCGAAGTTACGCCAGAGCCTCTGGCTGGCTCAGCAGCCGGCGGGCCAACGGGCCGATGGAGAGTCCCTGGATCAGGAGGGAGAGCAGAGCAGCGCCGTAGACCAGCGTTTCCACCAGGGCATAGCGTCCGCCCCTTCCCTGGAGCGACAGGACCAGAGCCACAGCTATCGCTCCCCGCAGCCCGCCCCAGACCAGCAGGTGCTGCCAGCGCAGCGGCACGGACTGGCCCAGCGGCCGGAGCAGGTTGAGCACCGCGTACACCGCTGCGGCGCGGGCGAAGAGCGCGATGGCGGCCACCGCCAGGACCAGGCCGGCGGCAGCCAGGAGCTGGGGGAGTGCCACGGCGAGGCCGATGAGCAGGAAGAGCAGCGAGTTGAGCAGGAAGGCCACGTATTCCCAGGAGAGGTCGACCGCCTGGCGCGTTTCGTCAGACATGCCGTGCCGGCGTCCGTAGTTGCCCATGATGACCGCGGCTGCCACGACGGCCAGAATGCCCGAGAACTGCAGGGAGTCCGCCAGCAGGTAGCCACCGTAGGCTGCTATCGCCGTCACAGTCATCTCCACCGTGAAGTCGTCCACGCGGCTGATCAGCAGCGAAGCTGCAAAGCCGATCAGAGCCCCGAGCCCCAGACCGCCCAGGACCAGACGCAGGAAGGATTCCGCCAGGTCCAAGCCGGAGCCGGCGGTGGTCATAAAGGCCAGCGCCAGGCTGAAGAGAACCAGGCCCGTGCCATCATTGGCCAGGCTTTCGGCCTCCACCAGGTTGGTCAGGCGCTCGGGCAGCCCCAGCCGCCGAAACACTGCCAGCACAGCGACTGGATCGGTTGGCGCCAGCATGGTGCCGATCAGAAAGGCAATCGGGAGGCCGAGGCCAAGCAGCAGGTGGACCAGGCCGCCCACCAATAAACTCGTCAGCAGCACGCCCACAGTGGCCAAAGCGATCACAGCTACCAGGTTCCGGCGGAGCAGGCGCCAGTCCAGCCGGTAGGCGGCTTCGAAGAGCAGGCCGGGCAGGAAGGCCGCCAAGATCACCGTGGGCGTGAGCTGGAAGGGAATCGGGGCTGCCAAGCTGCCGGCCACGAGGCCGACCACCGCCAGCGCCACCTCGTAGGGGACCGGCACCGCCTTGACGAGGATCGCCACCGCGCTGGCCACCACGAGCAGGACCACGAACGTCGTGAGGTTCGCTTGCAGCATCGCGTGCAAGCTTGTCAGATCCGGCCTGAGGCTCGCGCTTGAGCTTGCGGCCAGCAACTTACCCAGCCTGCCCCTTTACCGGCCAGGTTGGGCAATGTGCCCAGGAGGGGCAGACTGAAGGCGACTTGGCCCTCTCTGAACCGCTCCAGGCGCTGCAGGAAGTGTTCCAGCTGCAGTCTTTTCGGGCCGGCCAGAGAGAAGTGGTGGAGGCCCAGCTGTCAGGAAGGGACGTTCTCTCGGTGGCTCCCACCGGCGCCGGCAAGAGCGTCAGCTACTGGGTCCCCGCCCTGACGGCTCCAGGACTGACCCTGGTCGTCTCGCCCCTCATCGCGCTGATGAAGGACCAGGTGGACCGCCTTCGCCAGCTCGGCGTCGCAGCCGGCTACATCAACTCCAGTTTGGATCGGCCCACCCAGGTGCTGCAGCTGGAGCTGGCCGAGGCTGGCGAGGTGAAGCTGCTCTACGTGGCGCCTGAACGGTTCTCCGCCAAGGGCTTCGTGGGCCGCCTGAACCGGATAGGGCTCCGCCGGGCGGTGGTCGACGAAGCCCACTGCATCTCCAGCTGGGGCCACGACTTCCGGGAGGACTACCGCCAGCTCGGCGCCGCCATAGCGGCCTGTGGCCGACCACCCATCGCCGCCTTCACGGCGACCGCCACGCCGCAGGTGCGGGCAGACATCGTGGCCAGCCTCGACCTCCGCGACCCGGAGGTCTTCGTCACCGGCTTCAACCGACCGAACCTGCGGCTCTCCGCCCGCCAGTGCAGAGGCGAGAGGGGCAAGCAAGAAGCGCTTCTGGCGACACTCGACCCCGGCAGCGGGCGCGCCCTCGTCTATGCAGGCCGTCGCGCCGACTCCGAGCAGCTGGCGGAGCTGATCACCGCTCGCGGCTTGCCAGCCGCCGCCTACCACGCCGGCCTGGCGGATCGCGATCGTCGCTCGGTCCAGGAACGTTTCGCTGCCGGCACTCTGCGAGTGGTGGTCGCCACCACCGCTTTCGGCATGGGCATCGACCTACCCGACATCCGCCAGGTCATCCACCACCACCTGCCCGGCAGCATCGAGGCCTACTACCAGGAGGCCGGCCGAGCCGGCCGCGACGGTGAGCCGGCCGAATGTGTGCTGCTGTGGTCGCCGGCCGATCGGGATCTGCACGCCTACTTCGCCGAAAACCCGCCCAAGCCCACCCAGATCCGCGAAGGCATCTATGCCCGCCTCGCGCAGAGTCTCGGCTACGCCCGGCTGCGGACCTGCCGGCACGCGCGGATCGGAGACTATTTCGGGGAGCCCGGAGTGCCGCGGACCTGCTCGGCCTGCGACAACTGCCTCAATCCCGGGCGGCGCCGGGAGGAATCGGTAGCTGGCGAGGATCTGCGCCGGATGCTGGCCGCGCTGCGCCGTTTCTCGGACCGATTGGGCGCTGAGAAGATCGCCGCCATCGTCGCCGGGCAGGAAACCAGTTGGGTGCGCAGCCAGCCCTGGCTGACGGAGCTCGAGTTCTTCGGCTCGCTGCGCTGGCCGCCCGCCAGGCTGCGGGAGCTGCTGACCGAAATGGTCGAGGTCGGCCTGGCGCGACAGACCTCGGGCGAGTATCCCAGGCTTGCCATCACCGAGTTGGGCAGCCGGGTGCTGAACGGCGAGACAACCGTCGCGCTGAGCCTGCCGGCCGCGACACCGACAGCCGTGCGCTCGGCCTCTGGCTCTGCCGCCGCTGCCGGTTTGGCTGATCAGAGCCCCGAGAGCGCCGAACTGCTGGCCCGACTAAGAACCTGGCGCTTGGGCCGAGCGCGCCAGGCTTCGCTGCCTGCCTACATAGTGTTCTCCGACCGGACGCTGGCGGAGATCGCCGCCCGCCGGCCCCGCACGGCCGCGGAGCTGGCCTCAGTGCCGGGGGTCGGGCCGGCCAAGCTGCAGCTTTACGCCGCCGAAGTGCTGAGCCTGGTCGGCTGAAGCTGCGCCTAGCTTGGCCGATACGGAGTCACAGCGGGCGGCGGAAGCGAAGCCACCCGGGCAGGAGCTCGTAGCCCAGCCGTTCGTTGATCCGCAGAATCGGCGCATTCCGCTCGTCGTTGCCGGTTCTCACCTCGCTCACGCCCAGCTCGATCGCCTGGGCCAGCGTCGCCATCTTGGCAGCCCAGGCGGCGCCACGCCCCCGATAGCGCCTCGCCGTGGCCGTATAGCCCGTCCAGACCTGGCCCCGGACCGGGGGAAAGCTGAGGAAGGAAAGCCCGGCCAGATCGTCGCCGGCGACCACCAGCCAGACACGATCCGGCCTGACGTCGGGAGCCTGCAGCTCAGCCACTATCTCCGGTGGCGTGAGCATGTGATCGCCCGGGTTCTGCGGGATGTCGGCTTCTGTCTCCTGGTAGAGCGCTATCACCTTGTCCCAAGCCTGCGGACGGTTCAGAAAGCGGTCGAACGTCAGCAGCGCCAGCCCCTGCGACGTGACCTTCGCCTCAGATTCGCGGGCTAACTCGAGCAGGGTGCCTCTGCGCTTCAGCAGGTCGAGCTTCCAAAACCTCTCGGCGGAGACCTGCTCGTATCGTCGCGCAGCCAGCGCCGCCAGCAGCCAGTGCTCGTCTCCCTCTGCGTCGGCCGCGGCGGCGCGGGCTCCCTCCCGGCGCAACCACTCCTCCAAGGCGGCGATGATGCCGTCCGCCTGGGGCCTCACCTCTGGCGCCAGGTTCAGGTCCAAGTCGCCGATCCGGCCCGGCTCCCGCTCCCACGGCGCATGATTGGCGGCACCGAAGCCAACCACATTGCCGGCGGCGTCCCTGAGCGCCCAGCGACCCTGCACGTGGTCCAGGCGAAAGTTGGCCCAGCGATGCCGCAGCACCACGGGATCGACAGGGTCGTGCGGCCGCCAGCGCGTCATCAGCTCTGAAATCCAGCCGGCGTCGTCGACGGACAACGACTGCCACGTCCAACCGCTCACCGGCCCGATCCTACCGCCACCCGCTGCCGTCTCAGCCACCCGTCAGCGAGCGAGGCAGCGGCCTTCCGGCCCGCACCCAGGTGCCGTACCAATCGCCGGCGATCTGCTGCTGCGCGTCGGCGAGCGAGAGCCTGTTCTGGCAGACCTGGTCGTGCAGCCAGTCCTCCAAGCCGTCCTTGTCGTTGGGACTCACGGGGGACGGCTGCGGCCACAGATTGCGCGCATCAGTCGGATGGCCGAGGAGCTCAAGCGGGATCAGGTGATCCTCCTGGTGGGCGCCAGGACTGTCACTGAATCCATAGGCGGTCATCTGCTTGCGCTTCAGGCTGCCCGTATAGGAGACGGGCGGCCGCACCGCCCGGGTGTGGGCGATCGGGCAGATCTCGCTCAGGGAAGCCTGCCGCGTCGCCCCCGGCGTGCAGCGCGGGTCAGGCTCCCACTCGCTCGCCCCGGGCCCGACCTGACGCGCGCGGCAGCTGCCTGCGGCCTGAACCTCCGGCGCGGCCACGGCGGCGCCGGAAAGGCGCTGACTTCCGCTGCGGACGGCGCCGGAAGGGTCGCCACCACCGCAGCCTGGCAGCAGCAGCGCTGCCAGCGAAGCCAGCAGTGCCAGCCGCAAGCTGACGCGGTGGGACGCCGCGCACCGGTCTCCGGCCGCGGTTATCTGATGGTTTGGCGAAAGCGTCTTCATAGTCACTTCGACGCTAGCTGCTGGCTCAGCGGTTGGCCAGCTTCTTTACATGGATCGGCTAGGGCTCGCTGGAGCGACCAAGACTGGGCACATCTGTAAAGACGCTTGCCGCGATCCGGGGCCAGGCCGCATCATTGGCGGCATGGCTGGGCTTGCCTGTCTGATGAACCACTGGCCGCCTGGCGCGGGACGCTAGCCAGATGTGGTCGGCGCCCCAGGTGCTGCTGCTGGAAGACACCCCGGAGGAGCTGGCCGCACTCACGCTCGCGGTCGACCGGGCGGGCCTGGAGGCGCTGCCCGCACCCAGTCCCCGGCGGGCGCTGTCGCTGCTGGACCGGCGGGAACCGCTGGTGGCGGTGCTGGACCTCGACATGGCCCGCGTGCCGGCCAACGAGCGGTCCATCACAGTCGAGATGGTCCTCCAGCGGTTGCGGCGGCGCCACGCCAACTGCATTCCGCTCGTCTACTCCGCCTGCGTGGAGACGATCGAGGACCAGGTTCGGCTCTTCGAGCTGCACCCCCACTGCCTGTTCCAATCCAAGCGGCAGGGCGAGCAGCGGCTGCTGCGCCGCCTGAACGGCCTCCTCGCGGCTCACATCGGGGACCTTGCGGGACGCGGGGGCGCTGTTGTCCATCTGCCCTCGGGAGAGGTGTTCAGCCACCGGATAGGGGTAGCGCTTATGGCTGCCTGGCGGGCCAACCACACACTGGTCCTGGCCGAGAGTGACGCCCGGGCAGCGCGCCGCTTTGAGGCCTGGCTGCGCCGCCAAACATCCTCGGTGAGCGTTCGGGCAGCGGGCAACCGGCACTACCGGCTCTGGCTGGAAGAACGCGACAGCAGCGGCTGAGGCGGGAACACGGCGCCCGCCAGGCGCATGAAAAGCTAGGGCGGCCACCGGCGAACTCTCTGTGCTCGACCGCAGGCCCAACGGCGCCCGGGCACCGCTGAGCGGCTTTGTGCTCCAATCGGAAAGGGAACGGCGATGAGCATCATCCTGGGCGACAACCGTTACGGCAAGGCCGAGACGCATCTCGTCCGCGTCGTGCGGGGGAACGGCGCCCATGAGCTGGCCGACCTGACAGTCAGCGTCGCTCTTTCCGGCGACTTCGAGTCAGTCCACCTGACCGGCGACAACTCCAACGTCCTGCCCACCGACAGCCAGAAAAACACAGTCTTCGCCTTCGCCAAGGAAGCCGTGGGTGAGATCGAGGAGTTCGGCCTCCGCCTGGCTCGCCACTTCGCCGGCGGCTACGCGCCGATCCGCGAGGCCCGGGTGGCCATCGAGCAGCACACCTGGCAGCGGCTGAGTGTGGACGGTAGGCCTCATCCTCACGCTTTCGCGCGCGGCGGGACCGAGAAACGGCTGGCCACTGTGACCGCTAATGGTCGCGAGGCCTGGGTGGTCGCCGGACTCACTGAGCTGACGGTGCTGAAGACGACGGGCTCCGAGTTCTGGGGCTACCTGAAGGATCGCTACACGACATTGCCGGAGACCCGGGACCGCATCCTCGCCACCTCTGTTACTGCCCGCTGGCGGTACGCCAGAGCGGAGGTCGATCACGCCGCCTGCTTTGCCACGGCTCGGAGCCGGCTGCTGGAGACGTTCGCCGCAGCCCACAGCCTGTCCCTCCAGCAGACTCTCTACGACATGGGCCGCGCGGTGCTGGAGGGCCTGCCTGAGGTGGCCGAGATCCGGCTGGCAATGCCCAACAAACACCACTTCCTGGTCGACCTCGCGCCTTTCGGCCTAGAGAACCAGGACGATGTTTATTACGCCGCCGACCGTCCTTATGGCCTGATCGAGGGCTCTCTCTCGCGCGACGACGCACCCCCGCCCGGCCGAGCCTGGTGATGGAGTTCCTACAACCGGCGACCTGGCGCGAGGCGCTGGAGATGAAGACCGCCCAGCCGCAGGCCCTCCCCATCGCGGGCGGCACTGATGTGCTGGTGGATCTGAACTTCGACCGCCACCGACCGGAGGTGATCCTCGACCTCAACCGGGTGACTGAGCTGAGCGAGTGGCAGCCCGCCAACGGCAGGCTGCGGGTGGGGGCGGGCGTCTCCTACAGCCGCGTCATCAGCGAGCTGAGCGACCGCCTGCCCGGGCTGGCGCTCGCCTCCCGCAGCGTCGGTTCGCCCCAGATCCGCAATCGCGGCACGGTGGGCGGCAACCTGGGCTCGGCCTCACCCGCCGGCGACGCCCATCCCGCGCTGCTGGCGACCCGCGCCAGCATCGAGGTCAGTTCCGTGCGGGGCAGCCGGGAAATCCCTGTCGACGAGTTCTTCCTCGGCCCCAAGCGCAACGCTCTGAAGCCGGATGAGCTGATCGCCGCATTCTGGCTGCGCCCGGCTCCAGGTCCTCAACAGTTCGCCAAGGTGGGCACCCGCAACGCCATGGTGATCGCGGTCTGCTCCTTCGGCCTGGCGCTGGATGTGGAACAGCAGACTGTGGGCACCGGGATCGGCTCCGCCGGGCCCATCCCTCTGCGCGCCGGGGAGGCTGAGCGATTCCTCGCCGAGGCATTGGCGGACGGCAATCATTGGCGCTCTGGCCAACCCCTGCCTCAATCCGCGCGTGAGCGGTTTGGTGAGCTGGTGGCGCAGGCGGCCAGGCCGATCGATGACGTCAGGGGTACCGCCGCCTTTCGGCGCCGGGCGCTCGCGGTGCTGGCTCGGCGGACGTTCGCCTGGGCCTGGCAGGAGTACACCGCGGGGTGAGGATCAGCTGTCGCGTGAACGGAGAAGTTCGGGAGGCGGACCAGGTCTGGCCGGGTGAGAGCCTGCTCTGGTTCCTCCGCGAACGGCTGGGCCTGCCGGGGGCCAAGAACGCCTGCGAGCAGGGCGAATGCGGCTCGTGCTCGGTGCTCCTGGACGGCGAGCTCGTGTGCGCATGCCTCGTCCTGGCCGCGCAGGCGGACGGCCACAAGGTCACGACCGTGGAGGGACTGCGCGGCGCCGAAGGCATCCACCGAGTCCAGCAGGCATTCGTCGACGCAGGTGCGGTTCAGTGCGGCTTCTGCACCCCGGGCCTCGTCGTCACGACCGCCGCGCTCCTCGAGCGCATCCCCGACCCGTCCGACGACGAGATCCGCGAGGCGCTCTCGGGCAATCTCTGCCGCTGCACCGGCTACGCAAAGATCTTCGACGCCGTCCGCCTCGCCGCACAGCCGTGAGTAGCGCACCGGCCCGCGTCTCCGAGCTCGGGCGCGTCGGCGACGCGGTACGCCGCAGCGACGGGATTCCCAAGGTGACGGGCGAGTTCGCCTACTCGAGCGACCTCTTTGCAGCGGGGATGCTGTGGGGCAAGACCGTTCGGAGCACTCACGCGCACGCGCGGATCGTCGAAATCGACGTCTCGGAGGCGGTGCGGCTGCCCGGCGTCCACGCCGTCCTCACCCACGAGGACGTTCCGGGACAGAAGACCTACGGGCTCGAGTTTCCGGACCAGCCGGTGCTCGCCTTCGAGCGGGTGCGCTACTTCGGCGAGGCGGTGGCGCTCGTCGCCGCCGAGGAGCCGGAGCAGGCGCGGCGGGCCGCCGCCGCCGTCCGGGTCGAGTACGAGCCGCTCGAGCCGGTGACCGACATGGAGCAGGCGACCGAGCAGGCGCCGCTGCACCCCGACCGGCCGACGATGACGCACGGCTACCTCGATGACCCGCGCCCGAACGTCGTCCGCCACATGACGATCCGCCACGGCGACCCCGACGCGGCGGGTGAGATCAGCGTCAGCGGCGTCTACGACGTCGGGATCCAGGACCAGGCCTTCCTGGGGCCGGAATCGGGTCTCGCCGTGCCTGACGGCGAGGGCGGCATCGACATCCACGTCGCGACCCAGTGGCTCCACGTCGACCGCGATCAGGTGGCGCCGTGCCTCGACCTGCCGCCGGAGCAGGTGCGGATCCACCTGGCCGGCGTCGGGGGCGCCTTCGGCGGCCGCGAAGACCTGTCGATGCAGCTGCACGGTGCTCTGCTCGCGCTGCACACGAACCGGCCCGTGAAGATCGTCTACAACCGCCAGGAGTCGTTCGTCGGGCACATCCACCGGCACCCGGCCCGGATCTGGTGCGAGCACCGCGCCACGCGGAGCGGAAGGCTCGTCAACGTCCGCATGCGCATCCTGCTCGACGGCGGCGCCTATGCCTCGAGCTCGACCGCCGTCACCTCCAACGCCGCCTCGTTCGCGGTCGGGCCCTACGCCGTCCCGAACGCCCTGATCGAGTCGACGAGCGTCTACACGAACAACCCGCCCTGCGGCGCGATGCGCGGCTTCGGGGCCGTCCAGACCTGCTTCGCCGGCGAGGCCCAGATGGACAAGCTGGCGGCCGCGCTCCGGATCGATCCGATCGAGCTCCGGCTCCGGAACGCGCTCGGCCCGGGAGACGTGCTCCCGACCGGCCAGCGGATCGACGGCTCGCTCCCGGTCGCGGAGGTGATCCGCAAGGCGGCCGCACTCGAGCCCCCGACGGCGGAGGAGCTCCCACGCGAGGCGATCCGACTCCCGGGCGGAGCGGGCAACACGACGCGAGGCGAAGGGGTCAGGCGCGGCGTCGGCTTCGCCGTCGGCTTCAAGAACATCTGCTACTCGGAGGGCTTCGACGACTTCACGGCTGCCCGGGTCGTTCTGCGCGACGAGGGCCCGGCGGAGATCCACTGCGCCGCCGCAGAGGTGGGTCAGGGCGTCTCCGACGTGATCCTCCAGGTCGGGCGCACGGAGCTCGGGCGAGACGATGTGGTGCTCGCTCCTTCCGGGACGGCGCACGTGGGCTCCGCCGGCTCGGCCTCGGCCTCGCGGATGACCTGGATGGCCGCCGGCGCCGTCCAGCTCGCGTGCCGGGCAGCGCTCGAGGAACGCGAGCGCCGGGACTCGAGCGACGTTGACGTGGAGCGCATCTACCGCCACCCGCGGACGACACCGCTCGACCCCGAGACGGGCCAGATCACCGGCGAGCGCGCTCACGTCGCCTTTGCGGTCGCCGCGATGCGCGTCGTCGCCGAGGTCGACGTGGAGCTCGGGCTCACCCGCATCGTCTGGATCGGAACGGCACAGGACGTCGGCAAGGCGATCAACCCGCTGGCGGTGGAAGGCCAGATCGAGGGTGGAACGGCTCAGGGGCTCGGCCTCGCCCTGATGGAGGAGATCCAGACGCGCGACGGTCTGATCACGAACGCCAGCTTCACCGACTACCTGATCCCGACGACGCTCGACA
>NZ_JBPCPN010000060.1:0-34785 GCF_050999135.1 Candidatus Dormiibacter sp.
TGGGTCTTTCCCACTGGTTACCGGCCCATCGGCGGCAACGTTCGGGGGGCCGGAGTTCCCCCCTTTCTGTCGTTGGTTGTTTTCGGGGGGTTCCCCAGGCCGCGACCGTTATCGACTCCTGCCTGATCCAGTTCGCGTGCTCTCTAGCCCCTATCGAGCTGACCGTCCCGCAGCGGGATCGACAAAATGAACCCCGGAGGATGGAACCCATGACACCTGTACGACGTTTCGACCATGTCGGTATCACCGTCGCGGATCTCGCCACCGTGACCGCGTTCTTCGTCGGACTCGGGCTCGAGGTCGAGGGCACCGACGTTCGTGGAGGGCGAGTTCGTGGACACGGTCACCGGCATCCCGGACTCCCGCTGCGAGATCGCCATGCTTTCGCCCGCCCGACGGAGGCACCCGGCTGGAGCTCTCGAGCTTCGTCCGGCCTGCCCACCAGCCCGGATCGCCCGCCGCGATGGCCAACGAGCTGGGGCTACGCAACGTGGCCTTCGAGGTCGATGACCTCAATGCGACCGTCGACCGGCTGGCCGCGGACGGGTACGGGCTGGTCGGCGGCATCGGCGAGTACGAGCACGTCTGGCGCATGGCCTACGTGCGCGGTCCGGAGGGCATCATCGTGTCCCTGGCCGAGCGGATCGTCTGACCGTTTTCAGCCGCCGACCTCACCGGTGACGCCCGCCTCCGGCTACGTCGCGACGGTCCTCGATGACTGGGTTCTGGTCCAAGAGCCGCCCGTCAACGATCGAGAAATCATGGCGGGCTGCTCGCAGCCGGACGTGGCCGCCCCGTGGAGGATCCGCCTCTGAAACAGCGTCTCGACTCGTTCAGGCATGCTCCAGCTGGTTCTTGACCTGGTCGAGGATCCTCTAACAGAACGCGCTGAGTCCTTCCGGTGAGCCCTTGCGCTCCTCCGTCTCGGAGCTCCAGGTCACAGTAGAGGCCAACGGTCCGTCGGGGACCACCGAGAGCGTGGCTTCGGTGGCTCGCTCCCTCTCGCCCGCGTTGCTAGTCACATCGCTGGCAAGCGCGTAGGTTGGCCGCCTTGGGTTCCATGTGATCGTCGACCCGAAGTTCGACCGATGTCCAACTAATACGTGATACGATCTATCGGATGACGGTTCAAGTCGTACCGCTGGTCGGCGACCTCCTCGTGCTCCTCACCGCGGCCATCGTTCTCGTGCTCTTCACCATGGCGATCGTTCAGCTCGCCCGTCGGCGCACGCCTGCGGCGCTGAGGTTAGGAGGCGTGCTCGGGGGTGTAGTTGTCCTATATGGAGCCGCACTGGTGGGCGTCGGTCTCGCCAACGGTCCCAGGCAGCTAAAGGCCGGCGACAGCAAGTGTTTCGACGATTGGTGCGCCACGATGGTCGGAGCGCGCCAGGACGTCGCGACCGGCCGGTTGCTCGTGGGTGTCCGGCTGGAGAATCGCGGCCGTGGCAAGGCCATGCGGGCTGACCTGGCTCGCGCCTATGTGGAGGGTCCCGGGGGCGGAAGCGTGGCTCCCCAGGATGCGCACGAGCTACAGGTGTTTCTGCGGCCCGGCGAGCATGCTGACGTCGAGCTCGTCTTCGACGCGGCACCAGACACCTCGGGCCGCCGTTTCGTAGTCGTGGAGGACGCCGAAACCGTCGGGCCGGGCACGTTCACGATCGGAGGCGAGGGCAGCCCCTTCCACGGCAAGGCCGGATGGCCGCTGGTGACCTCGTGATCCGGTGCATCGTCGGGTGAAGCAGGGCGGCGGCATCGGCGGCTTGGGGCGCTTCGGAGAGCCGGCCGTGCTTGTGCTTCTCAGTCTGGCCGAGGGACCGAAGCACGGCTACGCGATCGCGACGGACATCGACGTGGTGAGCGGTGTGCGCCTGGGTCCAGGAACGCTTTACGGCGCGATCTCGAGGCTCGACGAGCGTGGGCTGATTGAGGCGGTCCCGTCGGAGGACCGCCGACGCCCCTACCGGCTGACGCCCTCGGGCGCGGAGGCTCTGCGCGGCCACCTGGCGATGCTGGAGCGCGTGACTACGACCGGGCAGCGCCGGCTGGCGGGGGCATGAGAAACTTGCTGCGCCTCTATCCGAGGAGCTGGCGCGAGCGCTACGGCGGCGAGTTCGAACTGGTCCTCAGGGCCTGGACGCCGGGCCCGCGCGCCGCGCTGGACGTGTTGTGGGGGGCGCTGGACGCCCACCTGCGATCGATCCGCCCGGAAACGGTTCTGCGTCTAGCGTTGTTGGCCGCGGGGGGCGCCCTGATTGCATGGCTGAACTATCAGGCGACAGACGACGTACAGCCCGTTGCGGCTGCGCTCCTATTATTCGGCTTCCCGTTCGGTCTGCACCGCCCGACACACGCCTGGCTGTACGCCCTACTGCTGTTCGCGGCGGTGCCGCTCTCCGGCGCCTGGGCCGATGTCGTGTCGTACCACCCCGGCGTCCCGAAGCCGGCGCCCTTCTACGAGTCGATCGTCGCTCTGATGCCTGCGCTGCTCGGGGCGTACACGGGCGTGGCAATCCGATGGATAGCGTCTGCCTCGCGGGCCTGAGCAGACCTTCGCCAGCTCGTCTCGCAACGCCAACCTCTCTAGCGGCACTGCTCGGGCTGTAGCTGACGTCGCTGGCCAGATGGAGGAGTCATTCCCATAAGACCCGCCCGATGAAATGCCCGGTGAGGGAGGGCTAACCGCAACAGGCGTGCAGAGGTCGGGATGCTCACCGGATACGCGGATACGAGGAGCCCATGATCACGACGCACTTCGAGACGATCCTGGAGTCGCCCGATGACATCCACGGTAATCGCCGAGGCGCACGGCAGCGCCGCTGCTGTCCGCTCATGGTTTGGCGGTCCTGCGAACTTTGGGTCTCCAGCCGAAGGCTTGTGCCGCCCGGCAGGATTGATGGGGGCTGGGGCCCCATATATCTTGCTACCGCCGAAGGTGGTCACTTTGACTCCAGCGTGAGTCAGACCGACTCCGGGTCAAGCATCACTGGACAGCTGAAAGGCGCGATTGGCCGGCGTCGTTCGACGATTGCGGCGACGCCTGGACGACGGTAACTCGGTGCTGATCGCGAATGCCCAGACGTCGAGTGGCTCCCCGTTGCGTCCCGAGCGTCCGCGGACGGTGGCACTTGCCCCTGAGGATCGCCAGGGTCCTTGGAGCGCTGAACCTACGTCGTGCTGGCCTGGTGCCGGGTCTGAAGGCCCCTCTGTTGTCGCTGTCGGCGTCGTTCCACCGCTCGGCTCACCTGTCCGGTAGCCCTGACGCTGTTGCTGATCAGCCTGGCTACGTTGTCGCATCCCGACCGGCCTCCGTCCGCGGCGTCCGCGGACGCCGACCTTTGCCGTGTGGATTGCGAGGTAGGTCGGCCGGCTGACCCTGCGTCCTGCGAGCGTCACGGGCACGGGCCAGGATCTCCTTCAGTTGCGGTCGCTGTTCATCGATCAGAGCCTGGACCCCCTGCAGGACCAGGTCGTTGAGGCTGCGGTCCTCCGCGAAGGCGAGAGCACGGAGCAGCTGGTAGTCCTCCTCCGGGATCCGCAGCGTGAGGGCTTGGAGCCCGCGCTTCCCATCCGGCACCATGACACCATGCTATAAACCGACCGGCTCAAGGTGCATTTAAGTAAGTACACGGCAGCGTTCCGTGGAGGGCGAGATCGGCGCAAGCCGGCCTGAGAGCCCGATTTTGAGGTGTGGCTCCACGTAGAGCCCACCCTTTCCCGCGCCATGGGCGCGGTGCAGGCGTCGGGGAGACGCCTGGTCGGCGCGTGGCCTGGAGCCACGAGGTTCGTGTTCGTGTGCGGCAATCAGTGGAGGGTGGCCATGAGCAGCGTTGCTGAGCCCGAGAACCAAAGGCGCCGGCTGCAGTTGCGGCTGCCGGCCCAGCTATCCGCCGAGCTCGGGGACTGCGCCCAACGCTCAGGCATCTCGGTCGTCGCCTTCGTGCGCTTGCTCCTGGAGAACGCCATGTCCTCGCACCCAGCCACCGCCAGCGAGGCGATGCGTGGCCCCTCCGACGCTGACGACCTGCCCGCTCTCGCCGGTCTGGTCGCGACCGAGAACGTGCTCAGCTTCCTAGAGTCGATCTTCCCAGAGGGCAGATCTCGGGCCAGAGAGGGCCGCGCCGTCGCCCTCAGCTACGCCGAGGAGCGCCTGGAGGAGCTGAAGCGCCATCTGGAGGATCTCCGCTGAGCGAGCGCGCCATCTTGTCGATAAGGTGCGCGGCAGCCGGCCCAAAGCTGGGCCGGAGGCTGAGCGGCTTCCTCCGCTACGTCCAGTACCGCGATCATCACCAGCCGGCGGTCGAGCGAGAGCTGAGTGGTCTGCTGAAGTACGTCGCCCATCGCGACCGGGCGCTCTCCGAAGGGCGACTCTTCGGCTCCCAGGGCGCTGCCGGCGACTTGGAGCGCAAGCAGCTCGCCGCCTTCGTTGCCCGCTCGCTGGCAGGGCCTGGCCGTCAGGGCCCAGCCAAGGAGGGACACCGCCAGCGAGCCGTCTACCAACTCGTGATCTCACCCGAGCGCGCCGACGGTCTCGACCTCCGAGGCCTGACGCGGTCGGTGATGGCGCAGCTGGAGCAGGACGCCGGCACCGGCGGTCTACCGCCTTGGCTGGCAGCCGAGCACCGCAACACCGCCCACCCTCACGTGCACGTGATCATGGCGGCGCGGCGTGAAGTGTCCCCGGACCAGTTCCGGACCCTGGTCGTCACCAGAGATCGCCTGGCACGGATGAAGCAGAGCATGCATCGCGAGCTCGCCTGTCAGCGCGGCGGTCGGCCGCTGGAGCTGGAGCCAAGCCAGCGGAGCCGGACCTCAGCCGATCGGGCTCGGCACCACTTGAGCGACCGCCGGCGTAACCCGCGCTGGCATGAGCGGCTACCGAAGGTGGCTCGTGTCTTCAGGCGGTTGGCTCGACGTTATCAGCTGGAGGCAGAGCGGGAAGCGCGAGAACGGGACGGCCGCGAGCGAGGAGGGGAGTGATGAAGTGTACGCCTGGTGGTGCCCGCTCAGCCTTCGGCGGAGGCCGACCATGATCAGAATCCGAGCCGACGAGCTCCGCTACCAGGCGGCGCTGCGGGGCTGGGACCAGCGCAGCCTGGCCAGGGCGGCAGGCGTGAGCGAAGGGACTGTCTCCCGGCTCCTGACCGGAAGCGGCGTGCGGCCGAGCACGCTGCTCCGGCTGGCGCGGGCACTCAAGAAGCAGCCGGCGCTGTCCGGCCTCGAGGCCGTGGTCGACCGCTCAGCCCCTTGAGAGCGGTTGGGTTCAGGCGTCCTCCCGCAAGGCGGCGATCAGGGCGGCGTGGGCATCGAGGTCGGTCAGGTGGGAGTAGACGCTCTGGATCATGGCCAGCGAGGTGTGGCCGAGGACTTGGGCCACCAGCAGCGGGTTCATCCCCCGCCGCAGCATGTGGGTCGCCGCGCTGTGCCGGAACAGGTGCGGATGGACCCGCTTCTTGATCCCCGCTCGCTCAGCCAGATCGCGCACCAGCTGCTGGACACCACTCTCGGTCAGTGGCTCGTAGTCGCCGCTGCTCCGGCTCCGGCGGCGGGAGAGGAAGAGGCGGTCGCTGTTGGTGTCGGTGGGTCGTTGTCGCTCGGCGTAACGCACCAAGCGCCGGTAGAGGATCGGCGCCACCGGCACCAAGCGCTGGCGGTCGCCCTTGCCCAGGACCTTGAGGAACTGGCTGCGTTCGCGCTCGATCAGGTCCTCGCGGCGGAGCCGGACCAGTTCACCGACCCGGATCCCGCTGTCGGCCAGCACCCGGACGATGAGAGAGTCGCGCTCGCTCTGAGCGGCATCGGCCAGGCGCTGGATCTCCTCTCGCTCCAGGGTCTCAACCAGCCGCCGGGGAAGCCTGGGCAGCTTGACCTGCCCTTCGACCTCTTCACCCTCCTCTTTGGCCCAGGCGAGAAAGCGCTTCGTCGCTTTGGCATAGGTCCAGGCGGTGTGCTTGCTCAGCTGGCCGCGCCGGCCACCGTGCTCCAGGAGGTCGGCGACGAAGCGGTCCAGCACTCGATTGTTCAACTCTGAGATCCGCTCCACCTCGTGTTCAGCACACCAGGGCAGAAAGACCGAGCGCAGCGGGTAACCGTAGGCGTGCCGGATCGTCTTCGGGGAGAGCCCGGCCGCCCGGCAGTGGGCCAAGTAGTCCTCGACCTGGCGGCTCAGGCCGCCCGGCTTGGCTTGGGCGACAGTCAGCTTGGCCACCGTCAGAGCAGATTACTTCCACAGCAGCTTTGTCGTCAAGCACCTCTATTGAAGCCCAACCTTGTTGCAATCGACATGCTGCTGCAAGCGATTTGGAGACACGACAACTCCTAGGAAACGCTCCAAATGAACTCGAAGGGAGAGGGTGGAGCGGGAGACGGGGCTCGAACCCGCTACCTCAACCTTGGGAAGGTTGCGCTCTACCAGGTGAGCTACTCCCGCGCCGAGAGCTAGCGATTCTAGCAGGGGCGTTGGCGGCGGACCGGCTCACGTCGTCACGCGATCGGCGGCGAGCTTGGCGAAGGCCTTGGCGGCGGCGAGCTCGCGGTCGTGCACGTCGGGCAGGGTGTGCGTTTCAGTGCCCGTCAGCAAGACCATAACCTCCAGCTCGACATGACCCTTCACGGCGCGCACAGCACGCTGGGCACCGAGGCAGGCGTAGGCCGCGTCACCTATCTCGGGGACGGGAGTCGCGGTGTCGCAGCCAACGTCCTTAGTGATCTCCAACCGATGCCTGGCTAGAGCGGCGGACCTACTTACCGCACCGAGGGTGAGGATGGCCTCGGCGCCGAGCTTGTAGCTCGCTGATTGGTACTGGCAGCCGCTCGGCAGGGGAAGGGTGGTCTGACCGATCTTCCCGATCTGAGGCTGCTGGTTGAACGGTTCGCCTGGGTACATCGCCTGAAGATCAGCTGGTTGAAGCAGCTGGCAGGCGTCTGGCCACCAAGCGAGCGGCACACCGTTGGGGTCTCTCGGCCCTGGGGGCAGCGACTCAGAGGCCGAGGGAGAGGGTGTCAATCTCGACTCTGCCTGGCCGGACGGGCTGGAGTGAGATGCTTTTGTCGGGAGCAGGCCGCAGGCGACCAACGCCACCCCGCCGGCGAAAAGGAGAAGCGGCCCAAGAGGAGCCTTCACGCCCTTGAGCATATGGCCTGGCTGGAGCGAGGACCAACGCGCTTCGGTACCGATTGACAACGCGGCGGCCCCGGGCCGAGCGGTATTGTTCCCAGCCATCAACGCTGAGTGGATGGCCGTTGCCAGGGGCGATCGGCCGGCGGAGAGGGTGTTGCGGGGCGGCCGAGTGCTGAGCGTCTTCACCCGAGAGTGGCTGGAGTTGGACGTGGCCATCTTCGACGGCCATGTGGTGGGCTTGGGCAGCTACGACGGCGAGCAGATCGATGACTGCTCGGGCGCCCACCTCGTGCCGGGTCTGATCGACGGCCACGTCCACCTCGAGTCGTCCAAGCTCATGCCTCACGAGTTCGCCCGAGCGGTGGTCCCGCAGGGCACGACCACCGTCGTCGCCGATCCCCACGAGATCGCCAACGTGCTCGGCCGGCGGGGCGTGGAGTGGATGCTGGAGGCTTCCGCCGGTCTGCCGCTGGAGGTTTACTTCATGGCCCCTTCCTGCGTGCCCGCCTCGCCGCTGGAATCCCCCCTGGCGCCGCTGACTCAGGCCGACCTGTCAGAGCTGCTGCAGCATCCCCGCGTGATAGGTCTGGCCGAGATGATGAACTATCCGGGAGTCATCGCCGGCGCGGAGGAAGAGCTGGCCAAGCTCGCTTTGGCGGGCGGCCACATCGACGGCCATGCGCCAGGCCTGGGCGGGAGGAAGCTCAACGCCTATCTCGCCGCGGGGATCCGCTCCGACCACGAGGCGACAACTGCTGACGAGGCCCTGGCGAAGCTGCGGCTCGGCATGTGGGTGATGCTGCGGGAGGCTTCTGGCGCCCGCAACCTGCTGGATCTGCTGCCGATCCCGCTGCGCTACGGCCCCCAGCGCTGTCTCTTCTGCACTGACGATCGGGAGCCCGACTTCATTGTCCGGGAGGGGCATCTGAACCAGATGCTGAGGTCGGCAGTGGCGGCGGGCGTGCCGGCCGAGGACGCCCTGGTCATGACCACGCTGAATCCCGCCCTCTATCACAGGCTCCCGGCCCTGGGCGCCATCGCCCCCGGCTACCAGGCCGACATCCTCGTACTGGACGATCTGACCGACTTTCGCCCCCGCCGGGTCTTGAAGCGCGGCGTTGAACCCGTCTTTCCGGACCGGGCTGCGCCCGACTGGGTGCGGCAGACCATGCATGCTGCGCCTGTCAGCGCGAGCTCTTTCCGAGTGCCTGCGGTGCCTGGCAAGATCAGGGTTCTCGGCATCCGCGACCAGCAGCTCTTGACCACCACTGAGGAGATGGAGCCGTCTGTCAAGGATGGCTGCTGCGTGGCTGACCCCGGCCGGGATCTGGTCAAGCTGGCGGTGGTCGAGCGGCACCATGCCAGCGGCCGAATCGGCCTCGGCTTTGCCACCAACGTGGGGCTTCAGCGGGGTGCCTATGCCTCGACGGTGGCGCATGACGCCCACAACCTCATAGTCATGGGCGTCGACGACCAGGACATGGCGCTCTGTGTCCGGCGCCTGGTGGAGCTGGGCGGTGGACTGGTGGTGGCCGAGGCGGGCCGGATCACCGGCGAGCTGGCGCTGCCGGTGGCTGGGTTAATGAGCGATAGGCCTCTGGCCGAGGTCTTCTCCCGACTCCTGGATCTTCAGGCTCAGGTCGCGCGCCAGGGAGTGGGCGGCCGGGCCCCCTTTATGACGCTGAGCTTTCTCGGCCTGACTGTGATCCCGGAGTTGAAGCTGAGCGATCTGGGCCTGGTGGACGTCGGCAGCTCCAGCCTGGTGCCCCTTCTCGCCGACTAGAGTGTCCAGTCCCCGAGTGCCTGCGACACCATCAGCATCTCAAGGCGGCTGCGGTGGCCGGCGAGAGCAGTGTCTCCCGGGGCGGGCGGCCTTGGATCCAGCGGCCGCGGCGGGTGCACTCCTTGAGGACGGTGCTCTACACCCGCTCAACGCAGCAGTTGGTCTGCGCGGGCGACCGGCATGGATGGAAGGTGCCGGGTCCGTTCGATTGGGACGTCAAGCCCCTCGTGACCAGTCTCTCGAGCGTGGCACAGGAGAACGCACCCCCATCTTGTATTGCTAACTTAACATGGTATGGTAGTGCCCATGGAGCGGGACCTGAGCCGCACCCTCCACACCCTCACGGTGCGCCTCGACCGCGCAGCGGATCGGATGCTCCGTGCCGAGGCCGGTCTCTCGTACTCGAGATTTCTCACCCTGTACCTGGTGGGCCGCTGGGGTGCCGGGACTCAGCGTTCCTTGGCTGAGCTGCTGGGCGTGACGGAGCCATCTGTGAGCCGGATGATTCCGGTGCTCGAGCGATCGGGGCTGCTCGAAGCCGGTGCGGACCCTGGCGGCGGAAACCGTCGGCGGCTTCGGCTGACCGAGGCTGGTGAGCAACATGTTCAGCGCTGGGGCGCCCTGCTAGAGGAGCGGTTCGCCGCCTTAGTGGAAGCGAGCGGCGTCCCCTATGCCACATACACCGAGTACACGAAGCGTTTGCTGGCCACACTCGACGCCCGAGCACCGGCGGGGAGCCACTCGGCCGCACTCGGTGCGAGCTCGGCGCAGCGGGGGCCGCGACGGTGACTGCCGGGAGTCTGAGGACGGCTCCATCGACAGTCAGTTCGGCAGACGGGACTACCATCGCCTACCAGAGCATCGGCGCTGGCAGAGATCTGATCATCGTCGGCGGCACCCTTCGAACCGGCGCGGACTATGTTCCCCTGGCTCAGGAGCTCGCTTCGTCGTTCGCTGTCCACCTGATAGATCGGCGGGGTAGGGGAGCCAGCGGGGCACAGGGCCCGGACTACAGCATTGACAAGGAGTGCGACGACCTGCTCGCGGTCCAAGCGGCAACCGGAGCAAGCGCTGTGTTCGGCCACAGCTACGGCGGGTTCGTTGCACTGGAGGCCGCTCGACGAACAGGCCTGTTCTCGCACATCGTAGCGTATGAACCTGGAGTGTCGATCGCAGGCTCGATTCCCATGGCATGGGCGCCGCGGTATCGGGAGCTGCTTGCCGCCGCAGACACGCGAGGGGCTTTTGCATCCTTCGTCCGAGGGATTGGTTCTTTGCCCCGGCCGATCGCGATGATGCCAATGTGGTATCTCCGGGCTGTCCTCCGCCTGGTGCTTCGCAAGGACCGATGGCAGCGCATGGAACCGCTTCTGGAGACCAACGTGGCCGAGCATGAGGAGGAAGCGCGGCTGGATGATGGCACGGTCGAGCGATACCGGGCAGTCCGCGGCCGGGTCCTTCTCCTCGGCGGCAGCAAGAGCCCGGCTTTCCTGACGACAGAGCTGCTTCCGGCGCTCCAGCAAGTGATCGGGGAGTCAACCGTAGAGATCCTCGACGGTCTCGACCACTTTGCGCCGGACGAGAAGGCGCCGGAGCTGGTCGCTGAGAAGGTACGCAGCTTCCTCTTGGCAAACGAGGTGACCACCCACTCTCGGTGGCGCTGAGGAGCCCCTACTACTTCTGGCAAACCCCCAGTTGTCTAGGGATCTTGTGATCCGTACAGACTAGAGCCTCGGACCGCCGCGCAGATTCACCGAGAGCGCCATGGCGGCCATCACTGCAGTGCCCAGGATCAGCGCGACGAAGGCCGCCTGGGGCCGTCCGGTGAGATCCCAGGCCGCGCCGCCGATAACCGGTCCGGCAAAGCTGACTGCGTAGTTGATGGTGAAGAGGCCGGCGCTGTAGCGGGGCACGTCCGCAGGGGAGGCGAGAACGGGCGGCAGGGTCAGGGTCAAGATCAGCGCCAGCCCGGCGAAGAAGCCGATCCCGGCCGCCCAGAAGACGATCAGCCCGGATGGGCCCAGGATCATGCCAGTCAGGCCGCCACCCATGCCTATGGCGCACGCAACGAAGGGCCAGCGCCGCCTGAGGATCCGGTCGGGAAAGGCGAGCACCAGCAAGGAGGCGGGCAGCTGGCCGGCGTTCAGCAGTGTCAGCGCCGGGTCCTTGGCCTGGGGCAGACCGACGGCCCGCACGTAGTCGGGCAGGAACGTGTTGGTGCCGAAGTAGACAGCGGAGGCAAAGGCGAGAATCAGCGCCACGTGCCAGAGACGGCCGTCGCGAAAATCGGGCCACCAGCGGCGAGGGGGAGCCTCCACCTCCTCCTCCACATGGGAGGTGAAGACAGCAAAGAGCAGCATCGCCAGCAGCACTGGTATGGACCACACAGCCAGCGCCGCCGCCCAGCCGCCATGGAGCGCCGGCAGCAGCGCCGGGCCGGTCAGGCTGACGGGCGTCGTTTCACCTACGAGCAGACCATTGCTGTACGCCGCGGTGGCCAGACCGACCCGGCTCGGAAACCAGTCCCGCACCAGTGTGGGGAAGACCGGCTGAGCGAACGCCACTCCGGTTCCCATGAGGAAGGTGAGTGTGTAGAGCACGCCTGTCATCGGTCCCACGCCCCTCAGCGCACCCGCCCCGCCCAGGATGAACAGGGCGGCGAGCAGAGCACGCCTAGCCCCTAAGCGAGCGATGAGGAGAGAACCAGGGATGGCTGCGGCGGCCAGCAGGAGGACTGGCAGACCCGTGAGCACGCCTATCGCCTTCTCGTCCAGGCCGAGGCTGGCATGGATGGCCGGTATCACCGGTGGCACTGCCAGCAGGGTGACGCGCAGGCAGACGCCGCCCAACCAGAGCAGGCCGAGGCGGACCCAGTCGCCGGAGGTGAGGGAGGCTCGGAATTCGGCCGGCGCGTCGGCCTCAGCCACGCGTGGCGGCGATCGCCTGCAGGGCGGACGGGTTCTCCAGCGAGCCCAGATCGCCGGTCGGCTGGTCCAAATAGACTGCCCGCACCACGCGCCGCAGGATCTTGGCGTTGCGCGTTTTCGGCAGCTCGGACACAAACTCCAAGATGGCGGGCTTGAGCGGCTTGCCCAGAGCTTCAGCCACCCGGCGCCGCAGCCTTTCCTGTAGATCCGCAGAGGGATCCTGACCGGAGCGCAGCACCACGAAGCAGGCCAGCGACTCACCCTTCAACTCATCGGGAATCCCGACAGCGGCGGCTTCGGCAACCGCGGGGTCGGCAACCAGAACCGACTCCACCTCAGCCGGTCCCAGCCGCTTGCCTGCCACCTTGATGGTGTCGTCCGAGCGGCCCAGCACGTACCAGAGACCGTCCTCTGCCACATAGGCCCAATCGCCGTGCAGCCAGACTCCCGGCCAGCGCGACCAGTAGGTGTCGAGGTAGCGTTGGCGATCCCGCCAGAAGCCTTGAGTCATACCCGGCCAGGGCTGCCGGATCACAAGTTCGCCAACCTCGCCGCGCACGCTCCGGCCCGCGGCGTCAACCACGTCGGCAGCCATGCCCGGCAGCGGCCCGGCGAAGGAGCAGGGCCGAAGCCGGCTGACCACATTGCCCGCCAGGATGCCTCCCGCGATCTCGGTTCCACCCGTGAGGTTGACGATCGGGCAGCGGCCGCCTCCCACGTGCTTGAAAAACCACTGAAAGGGCTCGGGGTTCCAGGGTTCGCCCGTCCCGGCCAGGACCCGAAGGCTGTCCAGTTCGTGGCGAGCCGGGTGCTCGTCGCCCTGGCCCATCAGCGAGCGAACCAAGGTGGGCGAGACGCCAAGAATGTTGATCGAGTGATCAGCCACCATGCGCCAGAGCCGGTCCGGCCCCGGTGTGTCGGGCGTCCCCTCGTACAGAACCATCGTCGCCCCCAGCAGCAGGCTGCCCAAGATCAGCCAGGGGCCCATCATCCAGCCGATGTCGGTGAACCAGAAAACAGTCTCGCCTTCGTTGACGTCGAGTCCGTGCGCCATGTCCTGCGCCGCCTTCAGGGGAAAGCCGGCGTGGACGTGTAACGCACCCTTCGCCCGCCCGGTCGTGCCGCTGGTGTAGATGACCATCAGCGGGCTGTCCGGCGCCAGGCTCAGGTTTTCCCATACGGGTTCGGCGGCAGCGACGAGCCGCTGCCAGTCGTGGTCCCTGCCTTCCTGCCAGGGCACTTCGCGCCCGACCCGGCGCAGCACCACCACGTGCTCGACCGACGGTGATACGGCGACGGCCGCATCGGCAGTCTCCTTCATGGCCACCACCTGGCCGCGCCGGTAGAAGCCGTCGGCGCAGAGCAGCACCTTGGCCTCGCCGTCCTGCAGCCGGTTGGCGATGGCTTCGGGGCCGTAGCCCGAGAAGAGCGGGATGAAGATGGCGCCGATGCGAGCGCAGGCCAGCAGCGCCACCGCGGTCTCCGGCACCATCGGCAGGAACAGGCCCACCCTGTCGCCCGGCTCCACGCCGAGGGTGCGAAGGGCGCCGGCAAAGCGCGCCACCTCCTTGCTCAACTCGTCGTAGGTCAGTCTGCGCACCTCGCCCGGCTCGCCTTCCCAGATCAGCGCCGGCCGGTCGGCAGTCGGTCCCTCGAGCCAGCGATCCAGGCAGCTGCCGACGATATTGAGGCGAGCGCCCGAAAACCAGCGCGCCCACTCCACTCCGTCGCTCAGGTCCAGGACCTGCTCGTAGGGCCTGTCGAAGCGAAGGCCCAGGTCCTGGACCAGGGCCGGCCAGTACCACTCGGGCTCCTTGACCGAGCGCTCCTGCAGCTGAGCCAGGCTGGCCAGGCCATGCCGGCGGCGGAACCGGTCCAGGCGGCTGCGCTCGATGACCTCGGCGGAAGGCTCCCACATGACGTCACCGATCGCGATCGGCTGCATGGCCGGGATTCTAGTCGACAGCGGCCTTCCAGCCAGGTGTCGGGCCGCCGCTGCTGGTTCCCCGATGATCGAGAATCAGCGCATGGCGAATGAAGTCTTCGAGGTTGTGCGCACGGTACTGGCCGTGCGCGAATATGCGGACCGGGCAGTGCCCGCCGAGGTGGTGGATCGGATTATCGAGGCGGCGCGCGTCACAGCCAGCTCGATGAACCGCCAGCCCTGGCATTTCGTGCTGGTCCGGGACCGAGCGAACCTCCGGGAGCTGGGCCAGCTGGTCAAGACAGGACCCTACATCGCTGACGCGGCGCTGGCGATAGTCGTCGCCTGCGAGAAAGAGAGTAAGTTCGGCGTCTCCGACGCGAGCCGGGCGATCCAGTCGATGATCCTCACCGCTTGGGCTGACGGCGTGGGCTCCAATTGGACGGGCTTCGGCGGCCTGGAAGGCGTTCGTCGGAAGGTGGGCCTACCCGAGCAGTACGACGTGCTGGCGGTGATCCCGTTCGGTTATCCGAAGCGCTCGCTCGGCAAGGGCCGGAAGCAGCGCAAGCCGCCAGCCGAGGTGGTCTCGGCCGGGCGCTTCGGCACGCCGCTGCACTAACTGTCCAGCCGTTGGAATGCGCTGCAAGAGTCCTCCGCCACCGCGGTAGCGCTCCGGCGCTGCTCCGCGTCGGCGCGGCAATCTCGTCGGGGCTTCAAATTTCAGGCAGGGTCTAGGAGGAGCTCCCGACCGAGCAGCTTCTCGGCCTCCTGGCGCAGCTCCCAGAAGTTGCTCCAGGCCGCATCGGCCTGCGCGAGCCGGCCGGCGGCCACTGCGTCACCGCCGCGAGCCGCGCTCACCGCTCGCGCCTGAGCCAGGCGCCAGCGATCGTAGGCCCGCTCGACAGTCACCTCGACGAGCTCCGGCCACTCTTGTCCGGCGTCGAGGCGACGGGCAGGGAGGACCAGGAACTTCCAGGACGCGGATGCTGTCACTCGAGCGACTCGGGGCTCGCCGGGACGCCGACCCGCGTGCGAGCGAGGTGTCGGATTGCGCCGGTTGGCGGAGACGAGCCCCTGCTGGAGCGCGAAGACTGCGTTGTGGGCGGCGTGGAGGGTGTTGTAACGCAGGCAGGCGGCAGGGCCCAGCTGGACCTGAAGGTCGAGCAGCGCCTGAGCCAGCTGTGGCGGCAGTACCCGCTGCCCGGCCAGGCGGAGCTGCTCGATGCTCTCCAGCAGGCGGTCGGACTCGTCCAGCAGGCGCCTGCGCTGGAAGTCTGAGGTGCGCTCGGAGCTCTGAAGCTGAACCGCCACGAGCACACGCTAGAGGCCTGCGGCGGACGGACTCCGGACATTCCGTCAGATGTCCTTTTTGGTGACTTCGCAGCCTAGATTTGCAGCAGGCGCTCCGCGTTGCCACGCAGCAGCTTTGCCAACACCGGCTGACTGATGCCCAGCTGGTCCAGTTCGTCAAGGCAGCGCTGAGGCTGAATGAAGGGATAGTCGGAGCCGAAGAGGAACTGGTCCTGGAGACGGCCCTTCAGCGCCGAGATGACGCTCTCCGGGATGTAGCGCGGCGCCCAGCCGGAGATGTCGATGTGCACGTTGGTCTTGTGAAGGGCGATGGCGAGCATCTCCTCGTGCCAGGGATAGCCGAAGTGCGCAGCGATGACCTGCAGCCGGGGAAACTCAGCGGCCACTGTGTCGAGCCGGATGGGGCGGCAGTAGTCGAGGCGGATGCCCTGACCCCCCGGCATGCCGGCGCCGATGCCCGAGGTGCCTGTGTGGAAGAGGCTGTGCAGGCCCAACTCCTGACACTTGGCGAAGATCGGCCAGTGCCGCTCGTCGTCGGGAGCGAACTTCTGGATGGAGGGATGGAACTTGACGCCCCGCAGGCCGAGCTCCGCAATGCGCTCGACCCCCCGGACCGCCTCCGCTCCCTTCAGCGGATCGACGCTGCCGAAGCCCACAAAGCGACCGGGGAAGTCCATGACCGCCTGGGCCACGTACTCGTTGCTGAGCCGGGGCCGCCGGGTGGCCGTCTCCGCGTCCCAGGCGAGCAGCACTCCGACCAGGTCCCATTCCTCGTACTGGCGAGCCACATCCTCCAGCGACTGGCGAGATACCGGCGACCGGAAGTAGCGCTCGGCAGCCTCCGTGTAGCCCGCCAGCGTCTGGTCGAGCCACTCGGGCGTGGGCAGGTGGACGTGGAAATCAATGGCCCGCATCGCCAAGGCATAGTAGGGCTTGCGTCGCCGTCGCCAGGCCGTTTCTGGCCACCGGGTCAGCTGCGCATTCGTATTGCCGGTCAGCGATAGCCTGGCAACATTGGCATACGAGGTGAGGAGGAGTCGAATGCCGAGGTGATGGCTGAGCCGGACCCCGGCCGACCCGCGGCGGCAACGCTTCTGCTCCTGGCCGGTGGCGGGAGCCGGCGAATGGGCAGGCCCAAGGCCCTGCTGCCCTGGCAGGACAGCACTCTGCTCGAGTGGCTCGCGCGACGGCTCGCCCCTGGCTTCACGAGACTGCTCATCTCGGCCGCCCACCCCAGCCAGGTGCCGGCCTCGCTCCGCCCTCAGACGGTTATCGATCCGCGACCTGGGGAGGGGCCGCTGGCCGGCCTGGTGGCAGGTCTCCAGGCGGCGCCGGACCAGCCTCTGCTGGCGGTCGCCTGCGACATGCCGAACGTCACCCTCGCGCTGCTGAGCCGTCTCCTCCACGCCTCGCGAGGTTGGGACGCGGCCATGCCCCGTCTGGCCGGCCAGCCCCAGGCAACCTGCGCTGCCTACCAGCCCGCCGCTCTCGGCCCACTGGCGGCGGCCCTTCAGCAGCGCCGGCTCAAGCTCAGCGACGCGGTGGCCGGCCTGAGCGTCAATTGGCTGGACGACGAGGAGGCCAGCCTTTTCGAGAACCTGAACACGCCGGCCGATTACCGGCGGCTCTTCGACGCAATGCACGATGGGAGATAATCGGTGAGCCGGCGGGAAGGCCGGGAGTCTCCGCTGGGTTGGTTCAAAGGATTGCTGACTTGAAGATTGCCGTGACTGTGAAGCAGGTTCCCGACCCGAACGGGACGCCTGGACTGGACTCCGACAACACCCTCATGCGCGACCGCGAGGTGGTGCTGGACCCGGGCGATGAGTACGGCATCGAGGAGGCCCTTCAGCTGAAGGACAAGGCCGGCGGCGAGGTGCTGCTCGTTTCGATGGGTCCTGACAAGGCGCGCGACGCCATCCGCAAGGGTCTTTCCATGGGCGCCGACAGGGGGGTTCTCATCAGCGACCCACAGCTCGCGGGGGCCGACGCTCTGCTCACCGCGAAAGCACTCGCGGCGGCCATCAGGGCAGAGGCTGTCGACCTGGTCGTCTGCGCGACCGAGTCCTACGACGGCTCCACGGGCATGGTGCCGCCAATGCTGGCCGAGCTCTTGGGCGTGCCCCAACTGACCTTCGCCAAGCAGGTGGAGGTCACCGGGCAGCGGCTGACAGTGCACAGACAGACTGAGGCCGGCTATCAGGTCCTGGAAGCGGAGCTGCCGGCGCTCATCACAGTCACAGCAGGCATCGCCGAGCCGCGCTATGCCTCCCTCAAGGGAATCATGGCCGCCCGCTCCAAAGAGGTGAAGGTGATGAGCCTGGCCGAGCTTGCTGTCGAGCCAGGCCGGCCGGCCGAGTCGGTGGAGTCAATCGAGGACGCTGCTGCGCGAGCTGCAGGGGAGATAGTCGAGGACGACGGGACCTCGGGCGTGGAGCGGATCATGGCTGCCCTGACTGCGGCAAAGGTGATTTAGCCATGGCGGGCATCTTGGTTTACGCCGAGGTCGCGGAGGCTGGGCCCGCGGCCATCGCGCTGGAGCTTCTGAGCAAAGCCCGGGAGCTGGGTCAGGTCGATGCCGTCGCCCTGGGTCCGGGCGCCCGGGAGGCGGCGGTTCGACTCGGCGCCTACGGCGCCAGGCGAGTCTTCCTCAACGACGACCGTGCCTTCGCCGAGTACCTGGCGGAGCCGGCCACAGACTGCCTGGCGGCTCTCATCCAGCGCGAGTCGCCAGATCTCATCCTGTTCGGTTTCACCTCAGACAGCCGTGAGGTTGCCGGCCGGCTGGGCGCGCGCCTCGATGTGGGTGTGATCTCCAACGCGCTGGACATCTCCAGCGCTGGTGGCGGCTACACGGCGCAGGTGCCGTACTTCGGCGGAGCGCGGGTGGCCAGCTATCGAGCCAACAACCACCCGGCCATAGTGCTCGTCAGGCCCAAGTCCTTTGAGGCCAGCGAGTCGGGCGGACAGGCGGAAATGGTGGAGATCGAAGCTGCCATCGCTGAGGGCTCACGCCGGTCACGGATCAGTGAACGCCATGACGAGGTGTCCGACCAGGTGAAGCTGGAGGATGCGCGGATAGTGGTGGCCGGCGGCCGCGGGCTGGGGGGCCCCGAGAACTTCGCCCTGGTCGAGGGACTGGCGTCCGCTCTGGGCGGGGCGGCGGGCGCCACGCGCGCCATAGTGGATGCCGGCTGGGTGCCCTACTCCTTTCAGATCGGCCAGACTGGCAAGACGGTCAGGCCGGGGGTCTACATCGCCGCAGGGATCTCGGGCGCGATGCAGCACACGGTGGGCATGAAGGGCGCCAAAGTGATCGTCGCCATCAACAAGGACGCCCAGGCGCCGATCTTGAAACTGGCCGATCTGGGCGTGGTGGGGGATGTGACCAAGATCCTGCCCAGGCTGACGGAGGCGGTGAAGGCCAAGCGCGGCGCCTAGGACCGCACGCCGCCTGCGGCTTGCCGGAGCGAGCGCCCTGCCCCGAGCTACTGCCCAATCGGCCGTTACGCAACTAGCATTGCTTCCAGCACCTCGCTTCTCACCACAACGGAGGAAGTCCAGCCATGTCGACTGAGCAGAGCCAAGGCCCGGCCATCGAGACGATGCTCTTGGAGCAGCGCCGTTATCAACCCGATCCCGCCTTCACAGAGCAGGCCAATGCGAAGGCGCCGATCTATCAGACCGATCCTGACGAGTTCTGGACCGAGGAGGCGCGTCGCCGGGTCAGCTGGTTCCAGCCGTTCACGCAGCTCAAGGAGTGGGACCCGCCCTTCGCCAAGTGGTATCTGGGCGGCAAGCTGAACGTCTGCTACAACTGTGTCGACCGCCACGTGGAGAGCGGCCAGGGCGACAAGGTGGCGTTCCACTGGGAGGGCGAGCCGGCCAACGAACGGCTCGACGTCACCTTCGCCGAGCTGCAGCGCCGGGTGGTTCGCCTTGCCAACGGGTTGAAGAAGCTGGGGGTCGGGAAGGGCACGGCCGTCGCCATCTACATGGGCATGACGCCTGAGCTGCCAGTGGCCATGCTGGCCTGCACCCGGCTGGGTGCGCCGCACACAGTGGTTTTCGGAGGCTTCAGCTCCGACTCGCTCTCCAGCCGCATGAACGACATGGGCTGCGAAGTGCTGATCACCCAGGACGAGGGCTGGCGGCGGGGCAAGCGGGTGCCGCTGATGCAGACGTCGGCAGAAGCTATGGCGGCCGCTCCCGGCGTTCGCCACGCGGTGGTGCTGAGGCGGACTGAAGCGGAGGTGCCCATCACGGAGGGCCGCGATGTGTGGTGGCACGATCTCTGCGCTGACGTCAGTGACGAGGCTGAAAGCTGCCCCTGCGAGCCGATGGGCTCAGAGGACGTGCTATTCCTCATGTACACGTCCGGAACGACTGCCAAGCCCAAGGGCATAGTGCACAGCACGGCCGGCTACCTGGTGGGTACCGCCACCACCCATCACTACATCTTCGACATCAAGCCGGACACCGTGTACTGGTGTGCCGCCGACGTGGGCTGGATCACCGGTCACAGCTACATCGTCTACGGGCCACTCTGCAACGGCACGACAAGCGTTCTCTACGAGGGGACGCCTGACTTCCCCGACAAGGATCGCTGGTGGGAAATCGTGGAGCGCTACCGCGTGAGCGTGCTCTACACAGCTCCCACCGCCATCCGTTCCCATATGAAGTGGGGCCCTGAGTACGCACGCAAGCACGACCTCTCATCGTTGAAGCTGCTGGGCAGCGTGGGGGAGCCGATCAATCCGGAAGCCTGGGTCTGGTATCGCGAGCACATCGGCGGCGACCGCACGCCCGTCGTCGACACCTGGTGGCAGACCGAGACCGGCATGATCATGATCACGCCGCTGCCCGGGGTCACAACCCTCAAGCCGGGCTCCGCCACGCAGCCGTTTCCCACCGTGGATGCGGCCGTCTTCAGTGAGAAAGGCGAGGCGGTGCCCCTCGGTGGCGGTGGTTACCTGGTCCTGCGCCAGCCCTGGCCCGCCATGCTGCGCGGCATCCACGGAGATCCAGAGCGGTACAAGGAGACCTACTGGTCCAAGTACGAAGGTATCTACTTCGCGGGGGACGGCGCCCGCGTCGACGAGGAAGGCGACTTCTGGCTGCTCGGCCGCATCGACGACGTCATGAACGTGGCAGGCCATCGCATCTCCACGATCGAGGTCGAGTCGGCTCTCGTCGACCATCAGAAAGTCGCCGAAGCAGCGGCCTGCGGACGGAACGACCCCCAGACCGGCCAGGCGGTGGTCGCCTACGTCACGCTCAAGGGCGGGGAAGAAGGCTCGCCGGAGATGATGCAGGAGCTCCGCCAGCACGTTGCTCGCAAGATCGGCAAGTTCGCCGCCCCCGCCAACATAGTGTTCACACCCGAGCTGCCGAAGACGCGTTCGGGCAAGATAATGCGCCGCCTGCTGCGCGACGTCGCCGAAAAGCGGCAGCTCGGTGATACCACCACCCTGGCGGATCCCGCGGTGGTGGAAGAGCTTTCCAGCCGGGGCCGCGAGCTGGCTGGCAGCGAAGAGGCTTAGTTGGAGGTGAGGGCGGAGCTGGTCGGCAACGTCTGGAAGGTGGAAGCCCAGGCCGGCCAGCAGGTCGAGGAAGAGGACGTGTTGCTCATCCTGGAGTCGATGAAGATGGAGATCCCGGTCACTGCTCCCATCCGCGGCACTGTCAAGGAGATCAGGGTCAAGGAGCAGGACGTGGTCAAGGAAGGCCAGGTCCTGGCGGTGATCGAATAACGGTGACCAACCCCGTCGGAGCGGCGCCCAGCGAGGTGCCGGGCGCCGCTCGCCAACGAGTCCGCCTCACGCCCCGCCTCCGGGCTGTGCTGGCCGCGGTGCCGGCCGCCGACTCGGTGGCGGACATCGGAGCGGGCGGCGGCCAGGTGGCCCTCGCGCTCCGCGAGAGAGGTCTGGAGGTCATCGCGACTGAGCTGACGGAGGCCGGGCATGCCTTGCTGCCGCCGGAGCTGGACAGGCGCTGCGGCGACGGCCTTCAGGGCCTGGTCCCGGGCGAGGTGGAGGGCGCGGTCCTGGCCGGGCTGGGCGGGCACAGCATCATCCGCATCCTGACCCGGTCGCCGGCGGTGGTGGCCAGCCTGGCCTGGCTCGTGCTCCAGCCGCAGCAGCACTCAGAAGCCCTGGAGCAGTGGCTGAGCGATGCTAATTACCGAGTGGAGCAGCGGTCAGGTGTGATGGAGCGAGGCCGCTCCTATACAGTCCTCAGAGCCCGGCCACCGGCGTGAACGCCCCCGAAACCGCCCTCCGGCATCAGCAGCTGACCGCCCGGTCCGTCCAGCTCAGGCATCGTCAGGAGCGGGATCGGGAAGAGCTGGAGACCCACGCCGAGGTTGACGACCTGCGGCAGCAGGTGGCCAGCGCGGAGGCGCGCTTGGCGGTGCTCAACTCGGGCCTTAACGATTGGGAGCGTGAGGTTGGGCTGCACAGGGCGCGGATGCAGTCTCGGCAGCGGGATCTGATGAGCGGACGGCTCAAGAACTCGGCCGAGCTGATGAAACTAGATCACGAGGTTCAGGGGCTGAAGCTCAAGCTGGGCCAGGAGGAGGACCGGGAACTGGAGCTGATGGAAGAGCAGGAAGCCGCCCAGGCGACCCTGCGCCGGCTCGGCGCCGAGCTGTCGGCGGCCGCGCAGCGCGCCGATGCCGCCCGGCCGGCGCTCCAGGCGCGGGTCAGGGCAGCTGAAGTCGAGTTGGCCCAAGTCGATGCCGAACGCGAATCGCTCTGGTCGGCTCTGCCACCGGAATGGCAGGCCGTCTACAGCCGGGTCGAGAGCCGCCTGGCCGACCCGGTCGCCCAGGTGGAGCACGCCCAGTGCCAGAGCTGCCGGGTCGGTCTCACCTCCAGCGGGCTCCAGGGGCTCCGCAGAGGCCAGGTCCTGCTCTGCGACAACTGCGGACGCCTGCTGGTGATGGTCTGAGCCACGCCCAGCCGCCGCGGTCGCTGCGGCTCTTCACGGACGGCGCGGCGCGAGGAAATCCCGGTCCGGCAGGGCTCGGCCTGGTCATCGAGGACTCGGCGGGCCAGCGCCTCTGGGGCGGCTGCCGCTTCATTGGCACGGCCACCAACAACCAGGCGGAGTACCTGGCCCTGATCGAGGGTTTGCAGCGAGTCGGCGAGTGGCGCCCGGACAAGCTTGAGGTCTACCTTGACTCACTCCTGGTAGTGGAGCAGATGAGGGGCCACTACCGGGTCAAAGCTGTCGAGTTGAAGCCGCTGCATCGCCAAGCCCAGGCGCTTCTGGCCGGCTTTTCCGATGCCAGCATCGCCCACGTCCGGCGCGAGAACAACCGCGGTGCTGACGCGATGGCCAACAGGGCGATCGACGAGTACAGCCCATCCGCCGACGATTGAGCCGGCACCACGCCACGCTCGAAAGAGACGGGCCGAGCGCTTGTGAACCGCCCAGGTGCAGGTGGTAACATCGGCGCTGGTCGAGGCGGCCGGGTGACCGCTCCGCACTAAATATGCGGGGAGGAAAGTCCGGGCTCCACAGAGCAGGGCGCTGGGTAACGCCCAGTCAGGGCGACCTGAAGGAAAGTGCCACAGAAATGACACCGCCGGCCTTTAGGCCGGTAAGGGTGAAATGGTGCGGTAAGAGCGCACCGGCGGTCGGGTGACCGGCCGGCCAGGCAAACCCCGCCCGGAGCAAGACCAAATAGGAGGGCGCCGCCCGCGGTGCGGGAGAAACGCTGCTCGCCGAGCCCTCGGGTCGCGGTCGCAAGAGACGCCGGGCAACCGGCGTCCCAGAGAGATGGTCACCACCCCCCCAAGGGGCACAGAACCCGGCTTACAGGCCGCTCTCGACCACTTCAGCCACGGGTGCCCGCCGCCCCTGTCACCCAACTGCGAGCTGCCGGTGCTCAGAGTGGGGAGGCATAGAACTTGAGAAGGCTGCTGGCGGCGGGCGTCGTCGGGGCCGTCGTGATCGGCGTCCTCCTCCTGGCGCTCGCCTATCGCAACCAGAGTCGCTCAAGCCAGCAACCGTCGGAGCCGGGAGTGGGCGAGGCGCAGGGGCTGCTGGGCCAGGCCGGATTCCGGATCAAGGTCAGCCATGTCACCCGGGATCTCCCGCAGGCCGGCCTGCCGGCGGCCGGCGCTGGCCTGCGCTACGTCGGACTAGACGTCACCTTCTACAACGACTCGCAGAGCCAGCAGCGAGCCGACCCCGGCGACTTTCAGCTGCGCGATTCGCAGGGAGGGCTGCACAGCCACGTCGGGCTGGGGGCAAGCTCAGGACAGTGTGCCGCCTGGCGTGTGGCGGACCTGCACGCCAGGGGGAAGGAGGGCGAACCGCCGCGCGACCAGTCGGCCGACCAGGTGGGCCCGGTGTTCGGCCCTGTCGGCCTCTGCTTCGAGGCTGGTGGCGCCCCCGCTGGGCCCCTGGTTCTGCTCTGGAATCCAGACGTCGGGTTCTTGCTGCCCGGAGTCCAGCTGACGCTGCCTTAGCGCCGGAGGATCTCGGAGGCTGAGAAGTTCCCGCAGGGCTCATGGGTCTCCGACACTGGTCAGGTCGGCGCGGTGAGGGGAGGCCGACCTCCCCTCACCGCTGTGGGTCAACTTCAAATGGTTGCCAGAAGCTCGGCGAGCCGGTCCCCCGACTCGGTAGCCCCGGTCTCCATTCCGGCGCCGACCATGCCGTCACGGTCCTCAATCGACTGGTAGACGGATTTCGTCGTCATCCGGGTCTTGCCGTCGACGTCTTCCAGAGTGACAGTCTCCATCAGCACATGGCCCGGCATGCCTTCGAATTCAAAGGTGTTGACAATGCGCTCCGGCGGAACTATCGCGTGATACACGCCGTGGAAGGCGTACTCACTGCCGTCGGGCTCGCGGCCTATGAACCGCCAGGCACCGCCGGGTCTCAAATCCATTTTGTCGACGATGGTGGTCTGGCTCCTCGGGCCCCACCACTTGGGTATCAGATTGGGATCGGTGATGGCTTTGAACACCACCTCTCGCGGCGCATCGAAGACCCGGGTCACCACTACCTCTTGCGTGCCCGGCCGGACAATGAATTCAGTGCTTGTCATGTGACTTCTCCTTCATTTCGCATCGCTGTTAGGGGTCGAATTGTTTGATGGGTGGAGCTCTTATCGATCGTTACGTCCCTCCTCCTCGTCCTTGAGCTGCCGTAGGTAGTCGTCGAGCCGGTCGAACCGCTCTTCCCAGAGCTCGCGATAGCGCTCCAGCCAGTCGGCCACCTCCTTCAGGCGCTGCACCTCGAGTTGACAGGGGCGCCACTGCGCTTGTCGCCCCTGAGTGATCAGGCCCGCTCGCTGGAGCACCTTCAAATGCTTCGAGACCCCGGGAAGACTGAGCTTGAAGGGCGCGGCCAGCTCGGTGACCGTCGCCTGTCCTTCGCCGAGGCGGGCGAGGATCGCCCGCCGCGTCGGATCAGCCAGGGCCGCGAAGGTGACGCTCAATTCATCAGTGCTCATGTGTACTTTTCCAGCTGGCTAATTAGCTAGTTAGAAGAATAGCAGTTGCTGGACTTGCTGTCAAGGGAGTGCCGCGACCGCGACTTCCACCCGGCTCTTTCACGCCGCGGCAACTGCCTGCCCGGGCCGCGCACCTTGCCCGTCAGCCAGCTCAGACGCGCTCCAAACTGTTGTTCGTAGGACGTCGCGCGGACTACGTGATGTTGGGGCGCCTGTGCAAGGCGACCCTAGATGTAGTGCGTACAGGCGCGATCCGTGATCGAGCCCCACAACATGTGGCGTTAGCGGCGTTGACAAAGCCCGGGACTGACGCTAGGGTGTGTGGTAGATCGCGGTGAAATGTGGGGAAGAGTGGTAAACAACGCAATGCAGCAGCACACATCCCAGCCAACGTCGCACCACAATTTCAGCTTCGTCTCGCAGCTGCTCTTCCCCGCTGCCGCGGTTTTCTTCACAGCGGCCCAGCAAGCCTAGGCATATGTTCTCGGGTACGCATCGGGTCCGGGTGGACGAGAAGGGCAGGTTGGCGGTCCCGGCCCAAATCCGGCGCCAGCTCCCCGAAGGCAGTTACATCTCTATCGGTCAGGATCAGGTGCTCACCATCTACCCACCCGGACTCTGGGAACGCCTGGCCAGCGGTCTGCAGGACCCCCTCTTGGGGCCGGAGCAGCGGGCCCTGGCGCGAACGCTCTTCTCCAAGGCAGTCCCCTGCGAGTTCGACTTGCAGGGTCGCGTTAGCCTCTCGCCGGAACAGCGGCGCCTGGCTGTCATCGAACCCCGCTCGACAGTGGCGGTGATCGGCAGCGGAGCCAGGGTCGAGATCTGGGCCGAAGACCGCTGGGACACCTATTCAGGCGAAGTGGAGGCGCGCTTCGACGAGTTGGCTGACCAGGTGATCAAGCAAGGCGTTTAGCCGAACGCACCGACGTGCACATCGCAGTTCTTTCACAAGCCTCAATACGACTCCTGCAACCCCTGCCGGGTGCTGTCTTCGTCGACTGCACCTTCGGCGCCGGCGGCCACAGCCGCCGGCTGCTGGAGCAGATCCAACCGGGCGGCCGGCTGCTGGCGCTCGACCAGGACGAGCGCGCCGTTCAGGCGGCGCGTCAGCTGGCGGAACAGTGGCCCGGCGCGGTCACCGCGGTTCATGGCAACTTCGCTGATCTCGTCCAACTGGCGGGGGAGCACGGCTTCACAGCAGTCGCTGGCATCCTCTTCGATCTGGGCTTCTCGAGTGATCAGCTGGAGGACCCGCAGCGTGGTTTCAGCTTCCTGCACGAGGGCCCCCTGGACATGCGCATGAACCGCACCCAGCAGCTGACAGCAGCGCAAGTGGTGAATGAACTGCCAGCCCGGGAGCTGGCGCATCTAATTCGATCTCTCGGTGAGGAGAGATGGGCGGCGCGGATTGCCGAGTTCATCGCGGCCAGGCGTCCGCTGACCACCACTCTCGATCTGGCTGAAGCAGTAAAAGCGGCGATGCCCAGGGGCGCCTGGCCCAAGGGTACCCACCCAGCGACCCGAACCTTCCAAGCGATCCGCATGCACGTCAACGACGAGCTGGGAAGCTTGCGCAGGGGTCTGGCAGGAGCCACTCAGATACTCAATCCCGGTGGGCGTATGGCGGCGATTTCCTTCCACAGCCTGGAAGACGCTGAAGTGAAACGCTTCTTCATCGCCGAGTCGAAGGACTGCCTCTGTCCCCCGCAGCAGCCAGTCTGTACCTGCGCTCACCGGGCCACGCTTCGGATCCTCACCCGCAAGCCTCTGCGCCCTGACGAGGCGGAGGTGACGAACAACCCCCGGAGCCGTTCCGCTCGCCTGCGAGCAGCCGAGCGCCTCTAGTGAACGGTTGACGACAGCCAGTCCTTCACAACCCGGCTCCAGTTCTAACCACCAAGTCCTGGCGGGCAGCGGCTCTTTCCCCGAAACCCGCGCCGCAGCGCCCGCCAGGCACCAATTCCGCACGGCGTCACAGCAGTCACATTCCAGCAACGAGGCACCACTTGGTAACACCCCGAATACTTCAACAGCGACGCCTTCACCCGGGCTGGCCGCAAACGAGCGGACAGCGAAGGCGGCGTGCCAGCGCGCGCCCGCTGCTCCACCAGGCCGGGAGCGCCGCCGCCCGCCGCGTGCGCTTGACCGCCGGCTTCACACGCCTCTGCGCTGCGCTGGCTGTACTGCTGCTGGCGGCCGCCGCCTACCTGGTGGTGGCTGCCCAGGCGACTCAGTCCTCCTATGACCTGGCGCGGTTGAAGCAGCAGAACGAGCAGCTGCAGGCAGAACAGAACCAGCTTCGCTACCAGTCAGCCACCCTGCACGCCCCGGCTCGGGTTGAGCAGGAGGCTCAGCAGCTCGGCATGCAGCGCCGCGCGGACCAGAGGGTGCTGGCGGTTGAGGCAGGCGTTGACCTGCAGAAGCCGATCGGCCCCGACCCGGCCGATGACCTACCTCGCTGGCAGCGCCTGCTGGGCCGCCTCTTCGGCCGGGACGGCTGACGGTGGCAGTGAGTGATTTCCCGGCCGGCCAGCGCCGGTTGAGCTCGCCGCCGCGTCAGGGCCTCTCAGGCAGCAGGCGCCAGGAGCCAGGCGGACAGCTCCCTCGCCTGCGCGTGCTCTGGCTCCTGGTGGTGGCCATCCTCCTGGCGGTGACGATCTGGGGTCGCCTTGCTTACTGGCAGGTGGTGCAGCACAACGGCCTGGGTCAACTTGCGGGCGACCAATACCTGCACTCGATCCCGCTGCCCGCCAGCCGGGGTTTGCTGCTCGATCGTGAGATGCGGCCCTTGGCGGTCAACTCGACCGTGTACGACGTGACCATCGCGCCCAGCCAAATTGATGTGGCTGACAGGGATCGGGTGGGCGGCGTGCTGTCGCTGGTGCTGGGCGTCGACCCGCAGGCTATGACGACGCTGCTCGCCTCTGGCAAGCAGTTCGCCTATGTGGCGCGGCGGCAGCCGAAGGAGAAGGTCGACCAGCTTCGCGCCGCACGGCTTCCGGGCGTGGATCTGCAGGCTGTCGAACAGCGACAGTATCTGCCTGGCGGAGTTCCCAACAGCACCTTGGCCTCTCAGCTGCTCGGCTTCGTCGACTGGAACGGCAGGGGCCAGCGAGGTGTGGAGCAGGGCTATCAGAAGCAGCTGGCCGGGAGGCCTGGCCACGAGTCCAGCTACACCGACCTGTACGGCCGCCAGATAGTGCTGGGTCCCGACAGCCGGGTGCCGGCCCAGAACGGCGCGCCGTTGGTGCTGACAGTGGACGCAAACATCCAGTACGCCGCCGAACAGGCCATCGCGCAGGGCGTGCAGGACGCCAAGGCCGAGGCTGGCAGCGTCATAGTCATGGACACGCAAACGGGGGGCATAGTCGCCTGGGCCAGCGCGCCCGGCTACGACGCCAACCAGTTCGCCAGCCAGGACCCGAACCGGCTGCGGGACCCGATAGCAGCCCAGGTCTATGAGCCGGGCTCGATCATGAAGGTGGTGACGCTGGCCGGGGCCATCG
The DNA here is from genome assembly GCF_050999135.1 of Candidatus Dormiibacter sp. NCBI lineage: Bacteria > Bacillati > Candidatus Dormiibacterota > Candidatus Dormibacteria > Candidatus Dormibacterales > Candidatus Dormibacteraceae > Candidatus Dormiibacter > Candidatus Dormiibacter sp. Next base: position 28,041 of record NZ_JBPCPN010000060.1, read on the forward strand.
ACAACGGCAGCATCACGCCCGAAACGACGATCAACGATCCGGGCTACATCAACGTTGGCGGCGTCACTCTCCATGACTACGACCTGGCCAACCACGGCACCATCACGATGACCAACGTCCTCGAGCGCTCACTCAACGTGGGCGCTGTGCGAGCGGAGGAGGCGATGGGCAAGGACGCCTATCTACGCAACCTGAAGGCCTTCGGTTTCGGCCAGCCGAGCGGCATCGACGTGGCGGGTGAGTCGGCCAGCCCGCTCCGCCAGCAGTGGCGGGATGCAGAGCTGGCCACCGCTTCCTACGGCCAGGGTGTCGCCGTCAACATGGTCCAGATGTGCGCGGCGCTGAACGCCGTCTCCAACGGCGGCGTCTACGTCCAACCCCATGTCGTGCAGTCGGAGGCTGGGCGGCCCGTGCCGATCGCCGCTCCTCGGCAGGTGATCAGCGCCCAGTCAGCCGCCACCATGCGCATGATGATGCGCTCGGTGGTGCAGCACGGCGCCGGCCATCTGGCTCGCATCCCCGGCTTCGAGCTGGACGAGGGCGGCAAGACAGGCACCTCCAACATCCCCGAGAACGGCAAGTACAGCAAGGATGTCTGGGCTTCCTACGCGGGCTTCCTGCCGGCCGACAACCCGCGCTTCACGATGCTCGTGGTGGTCAAGCACCCCAACAACGGCAGCGACGACCACAACGAGGGCTACTACGTCTCCGCCCCGATCTGGAAGACCATCGCTCAGCAGATGATCCTCCAGTGGCGCATCGCCCCGGAGAACCTGCAGCCGGTCTAGTGGATTAGCGCCAGCACGGGGCCCAGCCGGCGGCGGCCGCTTGATCCGGTAAACAAAGCCACGTGGACCTGACACTGGAGGAGGTGGCGATGGCGACGCGGGGCCGCGTCCTGAACGCTGCACCCGGCTTCCGCGTGAACACCTTTGCGACAGACTCCCGCCAAGCGAGAGCCGACGGTCTCTTCTTCGCCCTGCGGGGAGCTCAGCTGGACGGGCACGCCTACGTCCCGGCGGCGGCGGCGAGGGGGGCGGCGGTGGTGGTCGAGCGCACCGCGGCGCTTCCGGTCGAGGCTCCGGCGGTGCAGGTGCAAGACACCTGGCAGGCGCTTTTCGATCTGGCCGCCCACGTTCTCCGCCGCACGGCGCCAGCAGTGATCGGAGTCACCGGCAGTAACGGCAAGACCTCGACTCGGGAGATGGTGGCTGCCGTCCTGGGCAGCCGCTATCAGACGCTGCAGACGGCTGCCAACCTGAACACGGAAACAGGCGTGCCGCTGACGCTCCTGCGCCTCGAAGCCAAGCATGAGGTGGCGGTGATCGAGATGGGGATGCAGGGACCGGGTGAGATCGCCCGGCTGGCTCGCCTGGCCGGCCCCCGGGTGGGGGTGATAACCGGCATTGGAAGCGTGCACGCCGAGTACTTCCCGGAGGGCAAGGACGGCGTCTGCCGGGCGAAGGGAGAGCTGCTCCAAGCCCTGCCGGAAGACGGGCTCGCGGTCCTCAACGCAGACGATCCCTACTACCAGCCGCTGGCAGAGCTCAGCCGGGCTCCGGTCCTCGGCTTCGGTTTCGCCCGGGGCGAGCTCCGGGGTGCGGCCTACAGGCCGCTGCCCGAGGGGGGCTCGCTGATCCAGGTCGACGGTGTCCAGGTTCGGCTCGGGCCGAGCGGCCGGCACCAGGCCCGCAACGCCCTGGCGGCACTGGCGGTGGGCAGCTTCTTTGGGATCGGCGTCGAGCAGGCGGCGGGGGCGCTGGCTGGCCTGCAGGTGGAACACCGCTTGCAGCCGCGCCGGGCTCCGGCCGGCTTCATGATCCTGGACGACGCTTACAACGCCAGCCCTGAGTCCATGCTGGCCGCCTTCGAGACGCTGGCCGAGCGGCCGCGTCGAGGGCGCCTACTGGCGCTTCTGGGTGAGATGAGGGAGCTGGGCGAGCTGGCGCCGGCCGCCCATGAGGAGGTCGGCCGGCGCGCCGCCGAGGTCTTCGATCAGGTTGCTGTGGTGGACGCGGGCTACGGCCAGCTCCTGGCCCAGTTTGCCGGCGCCGAGCTGCTGAAGGACCACGCCGCCGCCGCCGCTTGGGTCAGAGCCAACGCGCAGGCTGACGACCTGGTCCTGATCAAGGCCTCGCACGGTGTGGCCCTTGACCGGGTGGTGGAGGAGCTGCTGGCGTGAGCCTTGCTCTGCTCGCCGCGCCCACCGGCCTGGCCTTCGACCTGATCACAGTCGCAGCTGCCTTCTTCATCTGCCTGGCGCTCTATCCGCTGCTCATCCGTCGCTTTCGGCGCGTGGGCGTGGGCCAGGTGATCCAGGCCGAGCTTGCCCCGGAGCATCAGCGCAAGGCAGGCACGCCGACCGGCGGCGGCATCCTCTTCGTGGCAGTTGCAGTGGCGGGCGGCCTGCTCTCTCTGCGAACGCATCCGGGCGCCCTGCCCTCGATAGTCGCCCTGGTCTTGTTCGGCGGCTTGGGTCTGCTGGACGACCTGCGCAAGCTGCGGGTGGGAGCGATAGGCATTCCCGCCCGCTTCAAGTTCCCTCTCCAGCTGCTGCTGGCCATACCGGTCGCCGTCCTGGCCTACGGCCCCCAGGTCGGCATACCCACCGAGCTCAACTGGGTGATACTCCCGCTGACAGTGCTCGCGGTGGCCGGAGCCGCCAACGCAGTCAACTTGACCGACGGCCTGGACGGCCTGGCCGGCGGACTCACTGTCATCGCCCTGGCCGCCTGCGTTCTGCTGCTGCCAGGAGCGCCGGCGGGGGAACGCGCAGTCGGGATGGCGCTGGTGGGCGGCCTTTTGGCCTTCCTGGTCTTCAACCGGCACCCGGCCCGGATCTTCATGGGTGACATGGGTGCCCTGGGCTTGGGGGCCACGCTGGCGGCGCTGGCAGTGCAGCAGGGTTGGGTCCTGCTGCTGCTGCTCTTGGGGCTGGTCTTCGTTCTTGTGACTCTCTCTGTCATCATTCAGGTGACGTACTTCAAGGCCACAGGCGGCCGGCGCGTCTTCAAGATGACCCCGATTCAGTTCACGTTCCAGTTAGCGGGTTGGTCCGAAAACCGCATTGCCCTGACGTTTTGGAGCGTCGGAGCGGTCGCGGCACTGGCCTCTGGCTGGATAGCGCACGCACTCAGGTGACCGCCGTCTCCCTGCCTCAAGCCGGCGCTCTGGCGCTGGTCGTCGGGGGGGTCCGCAGCGGCCTCTCCCTGGCCCGATTTCTGACCGGCCGCGGAATGCGGGTGCGCGTCTGCGACCTCCGTCCTGCTGAAGCGCTGGGAGAGTTCGCGCGAAGCCTGCCGGCCGAGGTGGAGACGGTCTTCGGCGGCTACGACGAAAGCGTCCTGGACGGCTGCGAGGCCGTCTACGCCAGTCCCGGCGTTCCCTGGCGGGCGGCGCTGTTGGAGGCCGCCCGAGCGCGAGGCCTGATCGTCTCCAGCGACATCGACCTGTTCTTCCAGCTCTCGCCGGCACCGATCATCGGCATCACCGGGACTAATGGAAAGACCACCACGACCGCCCTGCTGGGCGCAGTCCTGGCCCAGGGGGAGAGACCCGTGCTGGTCGGCGGCAACATCGGCCGCACAGTGCTGGAGCAGCTGGACCAGCTGAGCGCCGACCATTGGGTGGTGCTCGAGCTCTCCAGCTTTCAGCTCGAGTCGTGCTCAGCGCCCAAGCCGAAGATCGGCGTCGTGCTGAACCTCACGCCTGACCACCTGGACAGGCATGGCAGCCTGGCCGCCTACGTGGAGGCCAAGGCTCGACTGCTCAGCTTTCAGGACGAGGCTGATGCGGCAGCCTTGAACGGACTTGACCCGCTCTGCCGCGACCTCGCTGGTCGCACCCGCGCCCAGGTCCACTGGTTCGACCGGCATGAGCCTGTGCCGCCCAGCTCACTGCCGGGAGCGCACAACCGCCTGAATGTGCTGGCGGCGGCGTGCGCGGCCCGGCTGGCGGGGCTGACAGACAGCCAGATCGCAGCCGGCGTGCGAGCCTTTCCGGGCGTCGAGCACAGACTCGAGCTGGTCGGGGAATGGCACGGCGTGCGCTGGTACAACGACTCCAAGGCGACCAACCCCGACGCCGGTCTGGTCGCGCTGCAGGCCTTCCCGGGCACGCCCCTGGTGCTCGTCGCGGGCGGCTACGGCGGCGGCTTCGAGCTCGACAGCTGGCTCGCCGCGGTGCGAGCCCGGACCCAGGCGGTGGTGCTGCTGGGAGCGAGCGCTGCGGAGCTCTCCGAGCGCCTGGCAGGCCATCCCCAAAGCCGCGTGGACTCGCTGGCGGAAGCCGTTCAGGCTGCCGCCGAGCTGGCCGGGCCGGGCAGCTCAGTGCTCTTCAGCCCCGCCTACAAGAGCTTTGACATGTTCAGCGATTTCGAGGACCGCGGGCGGCGCTTCAAGGCGGCGGTCAAAGCCCTGCACGGCGAGGAGGCGAGGGTATGAGCGAGCCCCGCGCGAGCACAGCACGCTCCGTCAGGACCGGCCAGGCGGCGGACCGTTGGCTCTGGCTGCTCACCTTCGCGCTGGTCGGCTCCGGCCTGATCATGGTCTTCAGCGCCAGCCAGGCGCTCGCCTACGTTCAACACGGTTTCACCCTCTACTACTTTCTGCGTCAGGCGCTGTTCGCGGGTCTGGGGCTGATCGCGATGGTGGTCCTCGCCCGCTACGACTACCACCGCCTGCGCAAACATGCGCCGCTTCTGGCGGCGGCGGCGGCGCTGCTGATGCTGCTCGTGCTGGTGCCGGGGCTGGGCATCAGCGTGAACGGCGCCCGGCGCTGGTTCAGCCTGGGGCCGCTCAGCGCCTTCCAGCCCTCCGAGTTGGGCAAGCTCGCCTTTGCCGTCTACATCGCTCACTGGGTTGCCAAGCGCGGGGACCGGCTCCGGAGCCTGGCCGACGGCTTCCTACCGCTGGCCATCATGCTGGCGTTCGTGCTTGGGGTGCTGATGCTGCAGCGGGACCTCGGCACCGCCATGATCACCTGCTCCATCTTCATTGCCGTCTACTTCGCCGGCGGTGGCCGCAAGGGCCACCTGCTGCTGCTCGTGGCCCTGCTCCTAGCAGCCTTCCTCCTGCTGATCACTTTTGAGAGCTATCGCTCGCAGCGGCTGGGCGCGTTCCTGGACCCCTTCAAGGACCCGCTCGGCGTCGGTTTCCAGTCCAGCCAGGGGCTCCTGGCCCTCGGCAGCGGCGGTCTCACAGGCGTCGGCCTGGGCCACTCCATCCAGAAGTACTCCTGGCTGCCGGCCGCGCACACAGACTTCATCTTCGCCATCGTTGGCGAGGAAACGGGACTGCTCGGCACCACCGCGCTGCTGGGCGCCTTCACGCTGCTCGGCATTCGCGGCTACCGGGTGGCGATGCGGGCCGCCGACCGCTTCGGCATGGCGCTGGCGACCGGCATCACCACCTGGATAGTCTTTCAGGCCCTGCTCAATATGGGCACTGTCACTGACACGATCCCGGTCACTGGCGTGCCCCTGCCCTTCATCAGCTACGGCGGCTCCGCACTCGCCATCTGCATGGCGGCGATCGGCGTGCTGCTCAACATCAGCCGGCAGGGTGAGGACCAGCCCCACTTGCGCAGGAGGTTGGATGCGACTCTTGATCTCGGGCGGCGGCACAGGCGGTCACCTGTCCCCGGCGCTCGCCGTCGCTCAAGCGTTCCGCGCTGAGGAGCCCGAAGCGGAGATCCTGCTGGTCGGAAGGAGCGGCGGGCTGGAGGAGCACCTGGTGCCGGCCCTCGGCCTTCAGCTGGAGACGATCCGTGTGCGCGGGCTGAATCGCGACGCCGTCTGGACGAACCTGGCGCTGCCGGCGCTGCTGCCGGCGGCGCTGGCTCGGGGCCTGCGCATAGTGAACAGGTTTCGGCCTGACGTGGTGCTGGGCGTGGGCGGTTACGTCATGATGCCCTGCATCGCAGCGGCGCGATTGCGCCGGGTGCCCTATGTGCTCCAGGTTTCCGAAGCCGGCGGGCTGGCCAATCGGCTGGCCAGGCCGGGTGCGGCGGCCGCGTGCGTAACCTTCGCTGCCGACGTGGAGCGCTTTCCCACCCCGCGCACGGTGTTCACGGGCCAGCCGCTCCGCCCCGGCTTCCGGCGCGGCCGGCCGCAGGTGCCGCCCCGAAGGCTGCTGGTGATCGGCGGCAGTCAGGGCGCACGACGCCTGAACCAGGCGGTCTGGTACGCGCTGCCGGGCCTGCTGGAGCGGTTCGCTGAGGTGGTCCACCTGACCGGCCGGCAGGGCGAGGCGGAGGCGGCTAGGCACGCTCGCTCGGGCTACAGACCCCTGACCTTCAGCGACGATATGCCGGCTCTGCTCGCCGCGGCCGACCTCGTCGTCTGCCGAGCGGGGGTGGGTACCTGCGCCGAGCTGACAGCCGTCGGCCTGCCCGCTGTACTCGTGCCGGGGACCTTCGGCGGGGCCCATCAGGAGAAGAACGCGGAGCTGCTGGTCGCGGCCGGCGCCGCAGTGCGGCTGGCCGACGCACTCCTCAGCGGGCCGACCTTGCTGGAGGCGCTAGCGGGTCTCAGCTCGGATCAGCTCAACCGGATGGCCGAGGCCTCCGCCAAGCTGGGCAGGCCTGAGGCCGCCCGGGATGTGGTCCGCGTGCTGCGGGAGGTGGCAGCCTAATGCGTTTGTCAAGAGGCCAGGGGCAGTTACGGCTTCTGGAAAGGCTCCCGGTCCCTGAGCATGGCCCAGAGCACGTCGACGCGTCGCCGCGCCAGCGCGATGACGGCTTGGTG